>NZ_JBVJGW010000013.1:0-236879 GCF_055587105.1 Streptomyces sp. NPDC048461
CCAACGACGCCGTCTTCATGCCCAAATTCGGCGACCGCACCGCCGACGACCGAGCCCGCGCCATCCTCCGCGAACACTTCCCCACACGAGACATCGTCCCCGTCCCCATCGATACCATCGCCTCCGGCGGAGGCGGCATCCACTGCTCCACCCACGACCAACCCGGCACACCCGCCCCCTGACCCCCACCCCCCAACACCCGCGCACCACCGGAGACACCGTGTCCCAGCCCAGGCGCTCCTCCCCCACGCGTCGCGTTCCGCTGCTGCCCGGCCTGATCCTGCTCGCCATCGTGGCGGCGGTCGCCGCGGGGGCCTGGCTCCAGTTCGGCGAGCGCCAGGCCCTGGACACGGTGTACACCGCGGGGCGCGCCGATCCCGACCGGGTCGACGTCGAGGCGACCGTCCAGCGCGTCGACGCGGCCGGGCGGGAGATGGTGCTGCGCGTGCTGGTCACGCCCCGGGGCGCCCTGGCCGAGGCCGGCGGTGTCTCCCCCGTGGAGGACCTCACCCTGCAGACCTCGACGGCGACCCGGGGCGACCTGACCTTCAAGGCCCACCAGCGCATCTCCACCCTGGACGTACCGGTGGCGATGACGGGCGGTTCCATCACCGACTACCCGTTCGACTCGTACGAGGCGGCCGTCGAGTTCGGGGCGGTGCTCGGCGGGGAGAAGGTGCCGGTCCGGGTCCTGTTCTCCAACAACGACGTGCTCTTCTCCGCCGCGGTGGACGCCTCGACGGCGGACGGCGCCGCCGTCCTCGACATCGGGCTGGCCCGGTCCAACAGCGTGCTCGTCTTCGCGGTGTTCATGATGATCGCGATGTGGGCGCTCGCCGTGTCCGTCCTGATCGGCGGGTGGTTCCTCGTCACCCGCCGCAAGGGGCTCACCTGGCCCGCCCTCGGCTGGATGGCCGCCACGCTGTTCGCCCTCGCGGCCTTCCGCAACACGGCCCCGGGCACCCCGCCCATCGGCTGTCTGCTCGACTACCTCGCGTTCCTGTGGGCGGAGACGGTCATCGCGTTCTGCCTGATCACCGTGGTCGTCGCGGGCATCCGCGCCGAACCCCGCCGCACCACGGACCCGCCGGTGGGCGCGGAGCCCTGACGCGGCCGGCGACGGAACCCCGACGGCGCCGTCAGTGCTCCCACGACCGCGGGCGGTCCAGCGCCTCCCGCTCCGCGCGGAGCAGGGGCCCGTCGGGCAGCAGCACGGTGAAGTCGTCCCGCTCGTGATCGTCCCTGTCCCGCTCCATGCGCTCGCGCAGGGAGGACAGGGAGCGCGGCCAGAAGCCGACCTCGTACGCGGCCACCGGATCGGACCGCCAGGCGTGCATCAGCTCGGCGTCGTCGGCGTCGGCGTCGAGCGGTGCGAGGCACACCGTCCTGCCGCGCCGGCACGGCACTCGCCCGGTCTCCGCGGCATCGTTCGGCTCGTCATCGATCACGGCGGGATGCTACGGCCCTGACCGTCGGAGCCGCCAACGCTTTCCGCCGCCGCCCGGCGGGAGCGGGAAAACTGCTCCGCAATTGACAGTTGGGGCCTGCGGGTACCGGGGTGCGGTGAATGATGACCCCGACATGACCGGAGTCCGCGCAGCGACGCTCGCGTGTCCGCGGCCCTCACGGCGGAGCGGACCGTGGCTGCGGGCTGTCGTCTTCACCGTGTTCAGCTCGGTGTTGGCCGTCGTGGCCCACCGACTGGCCTCGGGGGAAGCGGTGTTCTGGCAGGGATCGGCGCTCGGAGCGACCGGCGTCTTCGCCTGCGCGTGGCCCGCGGCCCGCACCTCCCGGTCCTGGTGGCAGGTGCTCGCGGCCACCGGGGCCGCCCAACTCCTGCTGCACCGCGCCGTGTCCGTACGGCATCCCGTACGGCACGGGCACCACGACGGGTACAGCGGGGTGCCGGAGACCGCGCACGCGGTGCACCACGGCCCGTGGGCCATTACGGTGGCCCACTGCGCGGCCGCGTGCCTGATGGCACTCCTCATGTACCGCGCGGACCGGGTGCTCAGCCGGCTCCCGGAGACGGTCGGCCGCTGGGCCGGCACGGCGGCCGCCACGGCCCGCGCGGCCTTCGGGGTCGGCTGCCGGTCCCGCGTCCGGCCCCGCCCGCGGGCGGTGTGCGTACCGCCGGACGGCCACGCCCCGCGGCTGTCGGTGACGACGGTGCTCCGGCACGCGGTGGTGCGTCGGGGACCTCCCGTCCGATGGGCGGGAGACGTTCCCCTGATCCCGGCGGGCCGTGCGCCGACACGGCGAGGCCCGCCCCACGCACCGAGAGGGTTCCGCCATCATGACCGGATCAGATACCGGCGCATACACCAGCCCAGACATCGGTTCAGACACCGGAGCGAACACCGGCGCAGAGACCCGTACGCGCCTGCGCAGGCTCGGCGCCGCCGGCCTCGGCGCCCTGGTGGTCCTGGGCCTGGCCGCCGGACCGGCCGCAGCGCACGCCGGGGTGAGCGCCTCCGACCCGCGTGCGCTCGCCGAGAACGTCACGCTGTCCTTCACGTCCGAGGCGGAGTCGGACACCGCCGGCATCGCGGAGCTCCGGGTCGTCCTGCCGAAGGGCATCGCCCCGGACACCGTGACGCTGAAGGACGCTCCCGAAGGATGGAAGCTCGCCGCGACCCCGGACGGGTACGCGATCGGCGGCGCCGCGCTCGCCACCGGCACGGACGCCGAGTACAGCATCACGGTCCGACAGCTGCCGGACGAGAAGTCCCTGGCGTTCAAGACGCTGGAGACCTACGGCGACGGGAAGGTCTCCCGCTGGATCGAGGTGCCCACCGACGGCGAGAAGGTCGACAATCCGGCCCCGGTCCTGCAGCTGAAGGCAGCGGCCCTCGGGGCCAGGGCGATCGCCCCGAGCCCCTCGCCGTCCCCGACCCCGCCCCCGAGCGCCGAGCCGTCCGGCCGGCCGTCCGCGGCGGCCCCCTCTGCCCCCGTCGCCTCGGCGAACCCGCCGGCGGCGGGCGAGGAGGCGGGCAGCAGTACCGGAGCCGTCGTCGGCGTCGTCGCGGCGGTCGTCCTGCTCGCCGCCGCCGGCGCGTTCTGGTGGCTCCGGCGCAGCCGGGCCCGGGCCTGACACCCGGCCCGTACGGCCGTGGGGGGGGGCGGGCGCGGGCCGGGGGGGCGCGCCCGGCGGCGGGGCCGGGGGGGGCGCGCGGGGCGGGGCGGGGGCGAGGGGCGGGCGGCGGGGGGGGGGGGCGCGCGGGGGGGCCCGGCGCCGCCCCCCCCCCGCGCCGGCGGGGGGGGGGGCGCCCCCCGGGCCCGGCCCCCCCCCCCCCCCCCCCCCACGGCCGCGGGGCCGTCACCCGGAGGCCGTCAGCCGAAGACCGTCACCCGGAGGCCGTCATCGCTGCGGGGAGGTGATGCGCACGCTCTCGCGCACGGTGACCTGGTCGATGTCGGTGGTGCGGACCGTCAGGTTCAGGGTCCACTCGCCGGGCATGGGCAGGCGCAGGTCGTAGGCGGCCCAGAACCCCTTCTGGTTCTTCAGCCTGGCGTCGAGCGGGCCGATCTTCAGGTCCTCCTGGGTGAGCGTGAGGCGGAGTTCGGGGACGGTGGCCAGGCCCCCGTCCGCGGTGAACACCACGACCTCCACCGTGTTCTCGCCCACGCGTCCGGGCGCGAGCGTGACCTGCGCCGTACCGCTGCGGCCGGCCGTCCCCATGTCGAACGGGAACGTGACCACCTTCGCCTGCGGCTCCTGCGCCGTGGCCGCCTGGGCGCTCTCGCCGGCCGCGCGGCTGGGCTGGGTCCCGGTGAGCAGGGTGGTGAGCGCGAGGACCACCACGCCGAGCACGGCTTCGGCGGTCACCGTACGGCGCAGGCCGCGCCGGTACCGGTCGTCCGCGGGGGTGCCCGCAGGGTCGGCCTCCGGAACGTCCGCCGGTGGCGGCCCGGCCCCGTCGCCCGACGGGTCGGGGGCGGCGGAGGCGGACCCGGGTGCGGCGGCGGGTGACCCGGCGCCGGTCGGCGCCCCGACCGTCTGCACGACCCTCACCCGCTCCGGCTCGGGCACCTCCCGGGTCCCCGCGACCGGCAGCTCCCCGGGGAGGAGACGGGCGGTCCACCGGCGGGCGAAGGCCGCCGCGCACAGGACCAGCAGCACGGCGGCGATCTTGACGAGCAGGATCCGGCCGTACGACGTGGTGGTCAGCGCCTCCCAGGAGCCGACCTGCCGCCAGGACTGGTAGACCCCGGTGGCGACCAGGACGGCGACGGCGGTGAAGGCCAGGGCCGAGAAGCGGCCGATCGCGGACGCCGGAACGACATCGGCGCTGCCGGGCCCGGCCCCCCGGTGGCGGAGGAGGGCCACCAGCGTGATCAGCCCGCCCAGCCAGACCCCCATGGCCAGCAGGTGCAGGACGGCGACGGGGACGGCCAGCGGCACCTGGATGCCGGCGGAGGCGTGTTCGGCGGCGGCCCAGGTGAGCGCCAGCGCCAGGGCGAGCACCGCAGCGGCCGCGCGGACCCGGGTCCCGGGGAGCGGTGGCGGCGCTCCAGCGCCCTGCCGGTCGAGCCGTGCGGCGGGCCACCGCAGCGCGGCCGCGGCGGCCGCGAGCAGCACGAGTCGTAGGAGCAGCGCGATCCCGGGCCTCCCGGTGAGGGTCCGGGCCAGGTCGGACGGATCGAGCACCGACGTGAGCGGGGCGCCGGTCTCGTACGGGCCGCGCAGCAGCAACAGGGCGGCGGTGGACGCCACCAGCGCGGCCCATCCCGCGACGATCAGCCGGCGCACCGGGCGGGCCGCCCCCGCCTCGGGCCGGCAGCGCAGCACGAACGCCGCGGCGCCGACGAGGAGCGCGAGACCGCTGTACGCGACGTACCGGAAGAAGCCGTACAGGCGGCTGGCCGCGGTGTCGTCCGGCGAACCGGTGGCCACCACGGCGGCGGTCTCCGACAGCCGCCCGACGGAGAAGACGAACGCGCCGGAGATCGGGTGGCCGTCGGCGGAGACGACCCGCCAGGCCACGGTGTACGTGCCCTGCGGGATCCCGTCGGACAGCTCCACCCGGGCGGTGTGCTCCTGGCCGTCCGCGTGGTGCGCCGGGCGCGGGTTCACGCGCTCGTTGTCCGGCGACAGCACGCGCAGGGAGTCGTCCGAGAAGCTGACCGACTCGGTGAAGGTGAGCGTGACCTGACGCGGAGCCGTCTTGAGGACGGTGCCGTCGGCGGGATCGGACCCGCTGAGGGCGGTGTGCGCGGAGGCCGGCCCCGCCGCGCTCAGGACGAGGGCGATCACGGTGAGCAGGGCGGCGAACAGGGTCAGGAGGGTCCGCGGCGTCGTGGAGGTCGGCGATCCAGTGTGCATGGGCGAGGCAGTCTCCGGGGGCGGTCGCCGGAGGCGGCACCGCCGCCCGGGTGCGGTCGTGCACGGCGGGAGTCGGACGGCGGGGCTCCCCCGGGAGCGACGGGTCGGACGCGGGCGGGTCGGGAACTCAGGGCGAGATGTGGACCCTAGTCCCGCCGGCCCGGGGGCGGAGGGGCTTGCGCATCTTCGGCTAAAGCCTGCCCGCGGGACCCGGCCGGGGGCGCTCTCCCTGTACGGTGCGCCCGCTCCGCGCCGGCCCGTCCGCCCGGGATTCCGCCGCGGGCCGCGACCGCTCGCGAGGTTCCTTGAATCAGGCAGGTTTGAAAGCTCCCGCAGAGAACAGACGGTGTTCTGACACAGGCTTTATACGACGAGGTAGGAGACGCATCGTGGGCATCATCGCTTGGATCCTCATCGGTCTGATTGCAGGCTTCATCGCGAAGGCGCTGATGCCGGGCAAGGACCCGGGCGGCATCATCATCACCATCCTCATCGGCGTCGCCGGCGGTCTGCTCGGCGGCTGGCTCGGCAAGGTCATATTCGGCGTCGACTCCATCGACGGCTTCTTCGACCTCTCCACCTGGATCGCCGCCATCATCGGCTCGGTGATCCTCCTGGTCATCTACCGCGTCGTCACCGGCGGCCGTCGCAGCCACGCCTGACACCGCGCCCGCGCGGCGTCACACGTACAGGGGTTCGCCCGTTCACGGGCGAACCCCTGACGCGTTCCCGGCCCGGGGCAACGGCGAACGGCGCGCTCCCCCACCGCTTGTCATCGGTACGGGGGAACGGCGGAACGGCCTCCGCTACGCGAGGGAGGAGCTGGACCTGCCGCTCGGCCCGAAGCGCTCGCAGCATCCCGTACCGGCACGGCGCGACGCGCGGCGCACTCGCGAACTGCCGGTCGCCACCGCCCGGCAGCCCTTCCCCGCCCAGGGCCTGGACGCCCCGCTGGACGAGATCACCCACCGACCCGGAGTCGCCAACGCCGCCCTGCACCGGCACGGTGACCTGGGAGGCGGCGCGGGAGGCGGACGATGCATGGAGCGCCTTGGCCGCGTATCTCGCGACCGTCTTCGCCGTGCTCACCTCCGACCGCTGCCACCTCACCTTCCTCCTGGACAGCCGGCGTACCGCCGCCACTGCCCTCACGCCGGAGCAACTCGCCGACGTCCTAACCGACCTGGGTCCGTACGGCACCCGCGTGGGCTAGCTCGTCCATTGTGGATCACTCTGGGGAGCGGGACGATGGCGACATGGTCGCTGAAGGAATGCCTGCTAGTCCTGCAAATGACACCGAGAACGGCCTCATCGCGTGCCCGTGCTGCTTCCAGCGAACGTTGGAGGAGCGAGCGAATTTTGAGATCTGCCCAGAGTGCGGCTGGCATGGCAGGACGGCGCGGATGCTCACATCGTCCGGGGCGGTCCCAACGGGCGGCTGAGCTTGGCGCAGGCCCGGTTGGACTACCAGGAGGAAGAGAGACGTGATGAGTCGATGACACGTGGCGGTGAGGGGCTGTGGTTGTCGGAAGCACGGCGCCAGATTTCGGACGTCACTGACCTCCAGCATCGCTGGTTCTCTTTGTCCACCCATGCCGTTGACTGATGCGCAGTGGGTGCGGATCGAACCGCTACTTCCGGACCGGACACCGACACGGGGCGTACGGTGGTGAGGTCGCAAGGTGATCCATGAGATCGCCTACACGTTCCAGACAGTCGGTCCGCCTACCGGAAAAGTACGGCAACTGGCGAGGCGTCTATAACCGGCTACGGATGGATGCGGGCACTCGACGGCACCTGGTAGCGGGTATTCATCGCGCTGATGGCGCAAGCCGATGCCGGCAGGGACCCTACCTGGGCCGTATCGGGGGACTCCACGATCGTGCGGGCACACCAGCATGCGGCTGGGGCCCGTAGAAGGGAACGTAGGCCCACGAACCAGCAGACCACGGCATTGGCCGCTGCCGCGGCGGACTAACCATCATGACTCTTCTCGCTGCCCACGGCCCTTTGCCTTCCCCGCCTTCACGGACGTCATGGCGCATCTGCGCGTGCACCGACGGCGCAGACGACCGCGTACTCGACCGGCCGTGGTCCTGGCCGACAACGCCTATTCGTCACGGGCCATCCGCGCGCTCATGCGCATGCGCGAAATCCGTGTGGTGATCCCCGTCTCGGCGGACCAGCAGGGCCACCGGCTCCACCGAGGCAGCCAGGACGGCAGACCACCCGCCTTCGACCGTGAGACCTGCAAGCAGCGCAACACCGTCGAGCGGTGCATCCACCGCCCCAAGTAATGGCGCGGCATCGCCACCCATTACGAGGAGACGTCCACCATCTACCTCGCCGGGCTCCACCTCGAAGGCACCTTCAGTCCGGTGACCCACAGGAGACCGCCTACGCGCCTTCGCCCGCCGATCGCGATGTCGAATGACACATCAGCCCACCCCCCTCTCCCGAGGGAGACAGAGCCCCGGCCAGTCGGCCGGGGCTCTACTCAGAAGGGAATTACGGGCGTGGGCCGATATCTAACGGACGAACGACTCTACCGGCTCGATCACGAATTCCCCGAGAGATAGCATCCGGGCTGCTTCCTGATATCGACCCCACCATGACCGGTCCACCGGGATACCGCTACCCATATGAATTCTCAAAAGAAAGCGAAAAGCAAATTCGGCAGAGATTGATCTAGCACATTCATCCAATGCAATTCGACTTTCTCCGACGGCGGGCTGGCGTTCCGCCCGGAATCCCGCGGGAAAGATCAACGGCGTCCCGGCGATCAGACTCAGCACGCATTCCAGAACCTCGGGAGAGGTTAGATTCGCCTCCGAATTCAGCGAAACTGCTCCGTGGAGTTCCTGCCACTGCACGCAGACGGCATGCACAGCGTTCAGGAAATCTCGCCCCGACTCGTCTGAGCGGAACCCGTAACAACCATCTGTAGCAAGTGTCCACAGCAGCTCGATCTGCCGATCTTCCAGCGGCGACGCCAACATTGCCGCGACATCGAGCCTGAGGGCCTCAGCGGCCTGGCGGCACCGGAGGCCGATCTGGAACCCCTGTCCCGGCGTCAAAAAGTGCAGGACGACCTGCTCTTTCACTCCTCCGTAGCCCCAGTCCTCATTAAGAAACGTCCCCGACAGTTCAGTTAAGCCGAAGTCGGACTCGGTGAACTTCTCCACGCCGCCCCCCATTTGATGTAGATAGCCATGATGAAGAATCCTAGAGAGCCCAGGATCCACCGTAACCGAGCGAAGCAGAACCGCGAAGGAAGAACCCTTGGTGGCCGCCAATCACCTACTGATGGCCGCTTGCCCATCTCGCACGGCCGCATCCGCGACGCGCTGAGATGTCGCATGACCTTCCAGACGCCATTCCGATGACGGGCCTTGGTGGCAGCTATGTCACAGGCCCGCCCATCCGACGGTCTAACGTGATCCTTCGAGGTATGGACCGGCGTCAACCCCGCGTCCCAGCGACCAACTGGCTTGCCTCCCTCCAACCATGTCCGGAGGGGGACCAGAAGGGGTGCCCATGGGTTGCCGAGATCTCCTCCACCCGTTCTCCGTGACCAGGGACAGCTTGTTGACGTGCGAGTCGTGCTCCGCGATGAAAAGCTCGCCACCGGACGCTCGGCGGTTTCTCCAGCGGATCCGTCGCAAGAACCTCGTCGCCCAATCGCGGCGTTCTACCCTCCCAGGCCGTCATCAGCCCGCTTATACCGTACTGAACCCGCGCGGCATGCTTGTTTCTCTGCAACGCCTCCGGCAAGGGTCTGTGGCCCAGCAGGACGCAGAGCCGTCCCGACTGCAACGGCGACGGCTACACCGACGCCGTCGCCATCGACCCCGTCTCAAGATGTGGGTGTACCCCGCACCGCCGGCACGGGCACGAACACCCTCGGGAACCGCTACGGAGCCCGTCGGCATCGCCCGCGAAGGGAACCTCTTCGACTTCGTGTCCAACGAGGCCGTCCTGGTCGGAAACGGCTGGCACTACTACAACGTCATCCTCTGACCTGAAGGCTCTTCGAGGGGCGGGGGGGGGGGGGGGGGGGGGGGGGGGGCCCCCCCCCCCGCCCCCCCCCCCCCCCCGCCCCTTTCGCATGGCCCGGCCCCCCGGTCGTGACTTCTACCGCACCGCGCCGGCCTGCGGGCCCTGGTCCGCCGGGCGGGCGCGGCGGGGCGGGAAGGCGAGGCCGGTGGGGGTGTTGAGGCCGGAGGAGTCCAGAGTGGTCTGGGCGCCGTCGGAGGGGCGGACGCGGACGACGCGGTTGTTGAAGGCGTCGGCCACGAAGAGCATGCCCTGGGCGTCGAGCGCGAGGCCGAGCGGGCTGCTCAGGCCGCTGGTGGGCACGGTGTTCTGGGCGCCGGTGCCACCGGCGATCCGCACCACGCGGTTGTTGCCGCTGTCCGACACGTAGAGGTCCCCGGTCGAGCTCAGCGCGAGGCCGGTGGGCTGGGAGAGGCCGGTGGTGGGGACGGTGGACTGCCCGCCCCCGGCCGCGGCGACCTTCACGATGCGGTCGTTGACGAAATCGGAGATGTACAGGTCCCCGTCGGGCTCCAGGGCCAGGCCCCAGGGGTGCAGCAGTCCCGTGGTGGGAACGGTGGTCTGGCCGCTGCCGTCCGCGGGCACCTTCACCACGCGGTCGTTGAAGCTGTCGGCGATGTAGAGCGTGCCGGCGGTGTCGACGGCGAGGCCCAGGGGGCGCGAGAGGCCCTCGGTGGGAACGGTGACCTGCCCGCTCCCGTCCGGGGAGGACCGCACCACGCGGTTGTTGCCGGTGTCGGCGACGAAGAGGCCGCCCGTACGGTCCCAGGCCAGGCCCGTCGGTCGTACCAGGCCGTCCAGCGGGAGCGTGGTCTGACCGCCGCCGTCGGCGGGCAGGGTGACGACGCGGTTGTTGCCGTAGTCGGAGACGTACAGCGGGGGGTTGAGGGGCGACCGTACGTCGTCCGGCTGGGCGGCGCCCACCGGTCCCGCGGGCAGCGCGCACAGGAGCAGCAGTCCGGCGAGGGCGACCAGGCGGCGGGCCGTCCGGTGCCGGGTCCGGCCCGCGGGTGTCCGGCCCGCGCGGGCCTGGACCGTGTGCGCCCGGGGCTCGGGGGTCCGGGGCTCGGGGGTCCGGGGCTCGTGTGCGTGCGACTCGGCCGTGGTGCGTTCCACGATTCCACCCACCTGTTCCGGAGCGGTCGGCCGTGTGCCGTGCCGGCCTGGTCCCGCCGACCCTAGGCAGCGGCCGGGGGCCGGGCGGGAGCCACGCCCTCCCGCCCGGCGCGGGCCACTCCAATGCGCGCGAGCCGGCGGGACCGTGCCCGGGGTCCGTACCGGGAGCCACGGATGTACACCGAGCCGGGCCGTCGTACGTGGCGCCGGTCCCTCGTACCGTGGGGTGGGCAGGCCGCCCCGTGCCCGGCCGGCGCCGCTCGGACCGCGGGACGGCCCGTTCGCCCCGTCCCCACCCCTCCGCCCGCCGCGGCGGCGCCGGTCGGTCAGCCCGCCGGGTCCGTGCCGACGGACTGCCGGTACGCCACGTGTCCGCCGAGCGCGCCCGTCAGGGCCACCGCGGCCAGGCCGCCCAGCGACCACAGCCGGCCCTTCGCCTGGCGGCCGCCCAGCCGGGCCCCCAGGGACACCGCGTAGCACGTGACGGCGGCCGCGTTCGCGAGCGCGTGGGCCAGGCCGACCCGGGCCTGCTCGGGCGGCAGGTCCGCCCAGTCGACCCAGCCGGCGACCGCGGCCGGCCCCACCCCCGCGAGCCCGACCGCCGTCAGGGTCGCCGCCGCGTTCCGGGACCCCGGTACGGCCGCGTCGAGGACGGAGGCCGAGAGCCAGCAGCCGATCGGCACCTGCACCAGTACGGGGTGGAGGGGGTGGCCCATGGGCCGTACACGCAGCAGGTCCCGGGCCCCGCCGAGGGGAAGGGCGCGGATCCCCCGCTGGAGGGCGCGGACGGCCGGGTCCGCCGCGGTCGTCCGCTCGATGCGGCCCAGCGCGGTGAGCCACCGGACGGATCCCGTGCGGAGCACCGCGCCCGTCCGGCCCGTCCGGGGGGTGTCGGCGGCATGTGTGGGGTTCATGCCCGACGCCTACCCGGCACGGCGGCCCCGGTCGCGTACACGAGGCCGACTGCCTCCGAACGGGTCGGGCGCCCGGCTCACGTTCGGGCGCCCGGCTCACCGCCGGGATGGCGCGGCTCACCGCCGGTCGCCCGGAGGCCCGTCCGAAGGCGCCGATCGCGGGGCCGCCCGGCCCCTGCGCCCGTCCCGGCCCGCGCCCCACGTGGCCCGCACGGCCCCCGGCGTCCGCGCCGTTCGTTGGTTAGGCTGGATGCCGGACATCCGCCTCCGTCGCGACGACTGGAGCGTCCCGTGTCGAACCGCAAGCCGCACCTGCTGCGCACGGCCGCCGCGGCCGCGACCGTGATCACCTTGGCCGGCGTGCCCGCCGGTCCCGCCCTCGCGTTCACCGGCGGCAACCACGAGACCGTCACGCGCGCCGCCCTGTCCTGGGAACCGGTCACCCTGTCCGCCATGGCCGACGCCCGCAAGGGAGCCGTCAACGCCGACGACCACGGCGGGTACTTCCTCATCGGCCCCCTGCACTGCGACAACGCCGACTACCTCGCCCCGCGCCACGTCGAGGACTATCCCCGCAGCCGGGACGAGGCCACCACCGAGCTCCTCGCCTGCGTCCGGACCTCCGTCGCCCACTTCCGCAACGCGGTCCGGGCCGCGGACGGCCTCGTCGACGCCCGCGGCGCGGTCCGGGCCGACCAGAGCGACCTGTCGTCCCCCTGTACCTGGCAGGAGACGCCCGGTCCCGCCAAGTGCGACGTACTGGAGGAGCTCGGCCGCAGCTGGCACCCGGTCCAGGACTTCTACGCCCATTCGAACTGGTCCGACCGCGCCGCGCCGGGTGCGGTCGGCGTCGGGAATCCCCCCGGACTCGCCCGTGACGGGGTCGCCCCCTTCTTCGACGTCCGCCGCTACAGCGGCATGGAGGACGCCGACTGGACCCGCGAGGCCCGGGCGCTCATCCCCGAGGACCTGGCGACCGGTTGCTACTCCGACTTCGATTCCAGCGGCGTCAAGGACGGCGACTGCGCGGGCCGCGTCACCCACAACCGCGACCTGAACAAGGACACCGCCGCGTCCCAGCGTTCGAGGACCGGCGACAACTTCGACCGTGCCGTCGCCGGGGCCACCGCCGAGACGACCCGCCAGTGGAACGACTTCCGGGCCGAGCTCCGGGCCGCCTATCCCGATCACCGGCGCGGCGAGCAGATGATCTGCGTCCTCACGCACGACGACCCCGCCGCGAGCTGCCCCTGACGCGGCGAATGCCCGCCCCGTGTACCCCGTCACGCCGAAACGGCGCCCCGCCCGGGTGATCAGGCCGGCTCCGGGGTACCCACCCGGCATGATCACTGTGGGCGTCGAAGAGGAATACCTGCTGGTCGATCCGCACACGCTCCTGCCCGTTCCGCTCGTGCGGCAGGTACGGGCCACGGCCAGCCTGGCGCCGATCGCGGACGAGCAGGAGGTCCAGGACGAACTGCTCCAGGCGCAGATCGAAGTCGCCACCCCCGTGTGCACGGCCCTGGAGGAGGTCGGGGGTCACCTCCTGCGGCTGCGCCACGCGGTCGCCACCTCGGCCCAGGCGAACGGCTGCCGCATCGCGATCTCCGCGACCGCGCCGGTCAGGGACGTCCTGCCGGTACCCGTCACCGACACGGCGAGGTACCTGGAGATGCGCTCCGAAGCACGGCTGCTGGTCGACGAGCAGCTGATCTGCGGCATGCACGTGCACGTGGGGGTCCCCGACCGGGAGACCGGGGTGGCGGTCCTGAACCGGCTGCGCGTCTGGCTCCCGACCCTCCTGGCGATGTCGGCGAACGGGCCCCTGTGGGACGGCCGGGACACCGGGTTCGCCAGCTGGCGCACGATCGTCTTCGGCCGCTGGCCGGTGAGCGGACCCGCACCGTACTTCGCGGGGCTCGCGGACTACGAGGCGCGGGCCGACGGGCTGGTGGAGTCGGGGCTGGTCCCCGACCGGGGCCAGATGTACTGGCAGGCGCGGCTCTCCGAGCGGTACCCGACCGTCGAGGTGCGCTGCTGTGACGTGCAGCTGGAGGCGGACGACGCGGTGATGCTCGCCGGAATCGTCCGCGGCCTCGTCGCCACCGCCATCGCCGAGGAGAAGGCCGGAGCCGCTCCCCCGCTGTGCCCGCCGGAGGTCCTGCAGGCGGCGACGTGGCACGCGGCCCGGCACGGGGTGACCGGCACCCTCCTGGATCCGGCAGGCGGCCGGCTGCGGCGCGGCGCGGACGTGCTGGGCGCGCTCCTCCAGCACGTCCGGCCCGCCCTGGAGGAGAACGGTGACTACCGCGAGGTGAGGTCCCTCGTCCACCGGCTCCTCCGGCAGGGCACGGCGGCCGACCGGCAGCGGCGGGCACTGGCCGACACCGGTCTGCCGGCCGTGGCGGCCCTGATCACCGCGGGTGCGACCACCGGCTGAGCGGCCCCCGGAGCGGGGCCCGTTCACCCGGGCGGCGCTCCGCCGGCGACGGGATCCGCGTACGGTTCCACCGGGCCGCGAGCCGCCTGGTCCCGGGCCGGACGGCGGAGGCGCGGCGGAGCGTCGGGGGAGCCGGACGGCGGGTGTGCGGGTGCGGGCGGTGCGCGCTCGTGTGTATGTGGTGATGGGTTCCGTGTGGATCCGACCGGCCCCATCCCCTTCGAGGAGTCTCCATGAAGCGTCTTCCCGTGATCGGTCTGCTCTGCGCCACCGCGCTCTTCGGCCTGGCCGCCTGCTCCGACGACAGCAGCTCGCCCTCGGAGGAGGCCACCAAGGCCGCGAGCGAGCTGTGCACCGACCTGAACGCGCTCAAGGCGGACAACGCCAAGCTCAAGGCGCTCGACCCGGCGAACGCGACCAAGGACCAGGTCAAGGACGCCCAGCAGGCCGTCCAGGACGACTGGAACAGCGTCAAGGAGAACACGAGTCAGCTCAAGGAGGCCGAGCGGTCGGCCGTCCAGAGCGCGGCCGAGGGGCTGAAGAAGGCGTACGACGACCTGCCGGGCGACACGACGGGCCAGCAGGCGCTGACCCAGCTCCAGCCGCAGATCCAGCAGCTGGAGCAGGCGACGACCGCCGCGTCCACCGGGCTCAAGTGCTGACGACGGCTGCCGCCTGACGGCCGCGCACGGAGCGCTCGGCGCCCGCCGGGCGGCCTGACTGCCGGCCGGGTGACGGGGCGACCCGGCCGGCGGGCCCGTCCCCGGGCCGGCGGGGCGGAGCCGTGGCGCGGCGGGCCCCGCACGCAGGTGCGATGCTGGGAAGCGGTAGGGGGCCGACGGCCGGCCCGTCGTGCCGGCCCCGTCAGCAAGGGAGAACGACATGCCAGGTCTTCTTCGGGGCGTCGCCCGCACCGCGGTGGTCGCCGGTACGGCGACGGCGGTGTCCAACCGTGTTTCCCGGCGCCAGGCGGGCAGGTGGGCCGGGCAGGAAAGCCAGGCCCAGCAGCAGCCGCAGCAGTACGCCGCACCGGCACCCGCTGCCGCGCCGCCGTCGATGGCGGACGACGTGGGCAACAGGATCGATCAGCTCAAGGAACTCGGAGCGCTGAAGGAGCAGGGCATCCTGACCGAGGCGGAGTTCGCCCAGCAGAAGAGCGTGATCCTCGGCACCTGACCACCCCGCACCGCGTTCGCCGCACCGCGTTCGCCGCCGGCCGGCCACGCGGGGAATCCCGCAGTCGGAGACGCCGTCCCCGACTGCGGGATTCGCCGTGCAAGGGCCGGCCCGGCCGGGTCACTGCGGCGGCAGGGCGCCTTCGTCGGCGTCGAGGGAGGCGAGGAGCGCCTGGACGGGGATGCGGCCGCCCGCCACCATCTGCGCGCCGCTGCGGCGCAGGGCCCGGGCGAAGGGAGCGGCCCACCGGTTCTCGTACACCAGGATCGCGGCCGCGTTGCCCGGCTGGAGGGCGTTGCCGGCTTCGTCGAGGTCGTCCTGGCCCAGCAGTTCGGAGGACGCGCCTTCGAAGACGGACAGGGCGAAGGAGTTCGTGTCGTCGTCGAGGCCCGTGAGTTCCAGGGCCGTGACGGTTCCGTCCGTGTCCTTCCGCACGAAGCGGAGATCGAGGATGTGGATGATGCCCTTCTCCACCAGGTCGATCAGCAGGGGGAACGCCTCGCCCGTCATGCGGTTTCCGGGGAACTCGACGACCAGGTAGTCGACGGGGCCCATGTCTTCGATGTCGTCGCTCATGAGCACTCCTTGCGCGTGGCTCGGCCCGGCGGTCGCTCCGCCGGCGCCCGGCCCGAGCGGGCCGGTGGCCGGTCGGGGGAGCTTCGATGGCCGGGCACGGTTCTGTTCTCATTGCAGCACCCGCCGTGGGGCCCCGCACCTTCGCCCGGCGCCCGCGCCGTCGCCGTCCCCGGCGGGCTGCGGGACGGGCGCCGGGTTCAGCCGGTGAGCTGGTAGAGGCTCCGGCCGACGAGCCACAGCCCCAGCAGGAGGCAGATGACGACGATCGCCGGGTCCTTGTGGTGTTCCAGCCATCCCCGCAGGCCCAGCAGGACGCGTTGGGCCCGCTCGGGCGAGAACACGATGTACAGCTCCATGGCCAGCAGGGTGGAGGTGGCCAGGAGGCAGAAGCCCATGAGGGCCAGGAAGGACTCGGTGTGGGAGAGGTCGGCCTGCACGACGGTGGCAGCGGCCGCGCCGACCAGCCCCCAGGGCTGGAGGAGCACGGCGAGGGCCGCCGCGGACCACCCGGTGGCGTCGTCCATGCGGGAGGTCACGGACGTACCGGCCGGGTCGGTCGGGTCTGCCGGATCTGCCGGGCTCGTCGGCTCCGTCGGGCTCGCCGGGGCCGTCGGCTCG
Organism: Streptomyces sp. NPDC048461; assembly: GCF_055587105.1. Lineage (NCBI taxonomy): Bacteria > Bacillati > Actinomycetota > Actinomycetes > Kitasatosporales > Streptomycetaceae > Streptomyces > Streptomyces sp. NPDC048461. The sequence goes on from NZ_JBVJGW010000013.1 coordinate 16,223, forward strand.
GCCGGGGCCGTCGGCTCGGGCGCGGGGGGACCCTGGGCCGTCTTCGCCCGCCTGCCGCGGCGGCGGCGCCGCTCGCTGTACACCACGAGGCCGATCCCGATGACGAGCGTGGCCGCCAGGGCCGCGATCGACGGGGGCGAGCGGGGCGGAGGCGGTTGACCGCCGGTGAGCAGCAGGACGACCGCCATCACGGCGACCAGGCACGCCAGCCACGCGAGGATGAAGGCCAGGCCGTTGCGCACCCCGCGCGATCCGGACACGACCAGGACGAAGGCCATGACGGGGAGCGGGAACAGCGTCACGGCCAGGCCGATGAGGAGCAGGTCGAGCACCATGGCGGCGGCCACCGCTAGGCGGCGTCCGCGGCGCGGTCGAGCTCAGCGTCGAGGGCGAGTGCCGCGGTGATGAGGGCGAGGTGGGTGAAGGCCTGCGGGAAGTTGCCGAGTTGTTCGCCGGTGAGGCCGATCTCCTCGGCGTAGAGCCCGACGTGGTTGGAGTAGGTGAGCATCTTGTCGAAGGAGTAGCGGGCCTGGTGGAGGCGGCCGGCCCGGGCGAGGGCGTGGACGTGGAGGAAGCTGCACAGGGAGAACGTGCCCTCCGCCCCCTGGAGGCCGTCGGGCGAGGCGGCCGGGTCGTAGCGGTAGACGAGGCTGTCGGAGACGAGTTCGCCGTCCATGGCGTCGAGGGTGGACAGCCAGCGCGGATCCGCGGGGGTGATGAAGCCGACGAGGGGCATGAGTAGCAGCGAGGCGTCCAGGACGGTGCTCTCGTACTCCTGGACGAAGGCGCCGCGTTCCTCGCTCCAGCCGAGGGCCATGATCTGTTCCAGGATCGCGTCCCGCGCCGCGGTCCAGCGGACGAGGTCGGCGGGGCGGGCGGTGGCCGTGGCCTGGCGGATGCCGCGGTCGAGGGCGACCCAGCACATGAGGCGGCTGTAGGTGAAGTCCTTCTGGCCGCCGCGGGTCTCCCAGATGCCCTCGTCGCGGCGGTCCCAGTTCTCGCACAGCCAGTCCAGCAGCGCGGCGCAGCGCTGCCAGTCGTCGAAGCCCACGATGTCGCCGGTCCGGCCGGACTGGGCGAGGGCGTAGACGGCCTCCCCGTAGATGTCCATCTGCAGCTGGTCCGCGGCGCCGTTGCCCGAGCGCACCGGAATCGAACCCCGCCAGCCGTGCAGGTGGTCGAGGACCTCCTCGGTCAGGTACGGGTCGCCGTCCACGCGGTACATGATCTGCAGGGGCTCGCCGTTGGGCGCGCCCCCGTCCGCCAGCCGCCGGAGGAGCCAGCCGCGGAAGGCGTCGGCTTCGGCCGTGAAGCCGAGAGCGCGCATGGCGCGGACCGACAGGGAGGCGTCGCGGACCCAGGTGTAGCGGTAGTCCCAGTTGCGTTCGCCGCCCTCCTGCTCGGGAAGTCCCATGGTGGCGGCGGCGATCGGCGCGCCGGTCGGCGCGTACGTCATCAGCTTGAGGGTGATGGCGGAGCGGTTGACCATCTGCTGCCACCGCCCGCGGTACGTGCAGCGTCCGATCCAGCCGTGCCAGAAGTCGCGCACGGCGTCGAACTCGGCCACCAGGTCGTCCGCGTCCACCGGGGGCGGAGGCGCGCCGTCCGGGTCGCAGACCGTGAGCACGGTGGCCGCGCGCTCGCCCTCGGCGAGGGTCACGGTGGCCCGTACGTCGGTCCCGTCGGCCTCCAGGACCACCCGGTCCGAGGCCTGGAGGTACGCGGTGATGCCCGGTCCGTCGAAGCGGGCGCCCTCGGCGTCGAGCGACAGCTCGTGCGGGCTCCGGCCGTAGTCGAAGCGCGGACGGCATTGAACGGCGAACCGTACGGTTCCCCGGACACCGCGCACCACCCGCACGATCCGGTGCCGGTCGGTGACGGTGTGCGGGTCGCGGACCGGCATGAAGTCGATGACCTCGCCCACGCCTTCGGTGGTGAGGAAGCGGGTGATGAGGACGGCGGTGTCGGCCAGGTAGAGCTGCCGGGTGACGATGTCGGGGGCGGTCGGCGGTTCGCCGTCGGGGCCCGGGGGCTCCTCGGCGGTGACGGCGAAGTAGCCGCCGCGGGTGTCGTCGAGGAGGGAGGCGAAGACGCTGGGCGAGTCGAAGCGGGGGGCGCAGTACCAGTCGAGCACGCCCTCGGACGAGACGAGGGCGCAGGTCTGCAGGTCCCCGATCAGACCGTGTTCGGCGATCGGCGGGTAGGAACGCATCGGCTCTCCACGAGGAGCGGGGCTGCCGGGGCAGCGCGGGTTCTCGGGACCGGGGTCCGGCACGGGGCGTCCCGGACCGCTGCCGGAGCACGGCTTTCCCGCAAGGCCTGCGGGCGCGCCGTCGGACGCCCGGTGCCGTGCCGGAGCCCGGCACCGGTCCCGCCGTTCAGGAAGCGAGGACCTTGGCCTTGGCCTGTTCGTACTCGGCCGCCGTGAGGTCGCCGCGGTTCTTGAGCTCGGCGAGCCGCGCCAGGTCCTCGGCGTGGCTGGTGGTCCCGGCGTTGTCGCGCACGTAGGAGCGGAAGGCCTGCTCCTGCTGCTGGGCCCTTCTGATCTCGCGTTCGCCCATGCCGCGGCCCCGGGCGATGAGATAGACGAACACGCCCAGGTAGGGCACCAGGATGACGAAGACGGTCCAGCCGGCCTTCGCCAGGCCGCTCAGCCCGTCATCGCGGAAGATGTCGCCGATGACGCGGAAGAGCAGCATGAACCACAGCACCCAGAGGAAGCACAGCATCATGGTCCAGAAGGCGTTCAGCAGGGGGTAGTCGAAGTCCTCTGCCAGGTTGAGCAGCGAGTTCTGCATGGCCCGGTCTCCTGTAGGTGGGGCGGGTCCTGACGGACCCGCACAACGGCGCGCGGCCTCGGGGGCTGTCGCGTCACGCGGGTGTCGGGACGAAGTCGTGCAGTTCGTCGCCTCCGGGCTGTACGACGCCGTAGGTGCTCTCCGGTACCTCGTTCCAGGCTCCGGGCAGGTCGCCGAGGGGCTCGGACACGATGAGGCGGGTCTCTTCGGAGACGTCCCGCAGGAACGCGACGTCGGGGTGCAGCCGACGCAGCGCGTCCACCCTGCTGCTGTAGAACAGCGAGCGCGAGGTGTGCCCGGTCGAGTAGCGGAACGCCCAGACGCGTTCGCCGTCGGTGATGGCGAGCGTCATCTGCAGGGGGAACTCCACCCCGTGGTCACGGCCCGCGCGCTCCACGACGCCCGCCATCCTGGCCACGGCGGCGGGCGGGTCCTGGTCGAGGCCGAAGGTCAGGGCGAGGTAGAACATCACCTCGGAGTCCGTGGTCCCCCCGATGTCCGCGTACAGCGCGGGGTCGACGAGCAGGGTGAGGTCCCGGCGCATCAGGTGGAAGCCCGTGATGGCGCCGTTGTGCATGAACATCCAGCGGCCGTGCCGGAACGGGTGGCAGTTCGACTGCTGCACCGCCGTGCCGGTCGACGCCCGGATGTGCGCGAAGAACAGCGGCGAGCGGACGTGGTCCGCGAGCTCCCTGAGGTTGCGGTTGTTCCAGGCGGGACCGATGTCGCGCAGGAGCGCCGGAGTGGTGCTGTCCTCCGCGTACTCCGAGTACCAGCCGACGCCGAAACCGTCGCCGTTCGTGGTCTCCACGCCGAGCTTGGAGTGCAGGCTCTGGTCGATCAGAGAGTGGGCCGGTTTGTACAGGATGGTGTCGAGCAGCATGGGCGTTCCCGAGTACGCGAGCCATCGGCACATGGGTCATCACCTGAGTCCTCTTGCGTGGCGGGACCGAACGGCCTTCCCACGCCCCGGAGCCGGACGGGCGCGTCGAGCGCGCCCGTGGTCTCGTCGCCGGGCGCGCCGCTCGCGGTACGGCGGCGGTCCCTGTCCGGCCCTCCCATTCTCAGCTCACTCCCTGGGGAGCGCCACGTGGGGCGTACGGGGCGGGAGCGCGCGGGCGGCGGCGCGCCGAGTGGCCGACGTGCCGGACCCGCGGTGTTCCGCCATGGTTCTGGGAGGCGGTCGCCGCCGTCGCAGTCCGTCCCCGAGGAGCCCGCCGTGCCCGAACCGGATGCCGGTCCGGGCACGGCTCGCCGTACCCGGCTGGATGCGCAGGCACACCCCACTGCTGGGCCGGCTCCTGGAGCAGCTCGCCGCCGTGCGGATCCTCGACTGCGCGACCCGGCTGGCCGCGCAGGCCTTCCTCGGTGCGCTGCCGGCCGTCTTCGTCATCGCCGCCGTCGCGCCCGACTGGCTCCAGGACCAGCTGGTGTCGTCCATCCGCGCGACGCTGGGGCTCCAGAACGCCGCGCTCGACCAGGTACGGGCCGTGTACGCCTCCACCGATGCCACGGCCGTGGCCGGCACCAGCGGGGTGGGGATCGTGGTGACCCTGCTCTCGGCGACCGCGTGCAGCCGCGCCCTCCAGACGACGTGCGAACGTTCCTGGCACCTGCCCAAGGCGAAGGCCCGGCTGGCCGCGTGGCGGTGGCTGGCCTGGCTCGTCGTCTGGCTGGTCGCGCTGCTGTTCCAGGGGCCGGTTCAGGACGCCTTCGGCGCCGGCCGCGCGGTGGGCTTCCTCGTCGCCGTGGTCACCGGCACCCTGCTGTGGTGGTGGACCCAGCACCTGCTGCTCGGCGGCCGGGTCCCCTGGCTGCCGTTGCTGCCCGGCGCGGTCCTGGCCGGAGTCGGGGGGCAGGTCCTGTCGGTGGGTTCGAAGGTCTACATGCCGCACGCCGTGGAGCGCAGCATGCGGGAGTTCGGCGGCCTCGGCTCGATCTTCGTCCTGCTGTCCTGGCTGATCATGTTCTTCGTCGTCATCACGCTCTCCGTCGCCGTCGGGTACGTGGTGGCCCACGAGCCCCTGCCGGCCCGGCGCCTGCGGACGCCGCCCGCGCCGCCGGCCGCCCCGTCCCCCTGACCGGGGGCCGCACGAGGGGCATCGCGGTCGGCTGCCGGCGCGCGGTGGTGTCGACCTCCGCCCACCCGGTCCCGGCGGCCGGCATGACGGAAGCCTTACGGGTGTGCGTGGGAGACCTCCCGGACGGTGCACCCTGCGTACCGTCCCCGGCATGCGCGTACTCGTCACCGGCGGAGCCGGATTCATCGGCTCCCACATCGTCAACGCCCTGAAGGACCGCGGCCACGAGCCCGTCGTCCTCGACGCCCTGCTGCCCGCGGCGCACCCCGGCACCCCGCCCCTGCCCGACCCCGGGTTCCTCCACGCCGACGTGCGGGACGCCGTCGCGGTGCGGGCGGCCCTGCGCGGAGTGGACGCGGTCTGTCACCAGGCGGCCATGGTCGGCCTCGGACAGGACTTCGCCGACGCCCCCGACTACGTGGGCTGCAACGACCTCGGGACGGCGGTCCTGTTGGCCGCGATGGCCGACACCGGCGTGCGGCGCCTCGTCCTCGCCGGATCGATGGTGGTCTACGGGGAGGGCAGGTACGCGTGCCCGCGCCACGGGGTGGTGCGGCCCGGCCCCCGGCAGCGGGCGGACCTGACGGCCGGCCGGTTCGAACCCCGCTGCCCCGCCTGCGGGGCCGACCTCGCGCCGGGCCTGGTCGGCGAGGACGCGCCGACCGATCCGCGCAACGTGTACGCCACGACCAAGCTGACCCAGGAACACCTGGCCGCGGCGTGGGCGCGGTGCGTCGACGGCCGGGCCGTGTCCCTGCGGTACCACAACGTGTACGGACCGGGCATGCCGCGGGACACGCCGTACGCGGGCGTCGCGTCCTTCTTCCGCTCCTCGCTCGCCCGGGGCGAGGCGCCGCGCGTCTTCGAGGACGGGGCGCAGCGCCGGGACTTCGTGCACGTCGGGGACGTGGCCGCCGCCAACGTCGTGGCACTGGAAGCGGTCGGCGCCCGGCCGGCGGGCGCTCTGACCGCGTACAACACCGGCAGCGGGGAACCGCACACCGTCGGGGAGATGGCGGCGGAGCTCGCCTCGGCACACGGCGGGCCGGCGCCGGTGGTGACGGGCGAGTTCCGGCTCGGTGACGTCCGGCACGTGACCGCCGACTCCGCCCGGCTGCGGGAGGAGCTGGGCTGGCGCCCGGCCGTCGGCTTCGCGGCGGGGATGGCCGAGTTCGCGCGGGCCGGTCAGCGCGCGGCGAGCGGCGCCGCCGGCTGAGCGACCGGGCGGGAACGGGCGGACGGGCGGACGGGCGGACGGGCGGACGGGCGGAACGAGCGGAACGAGCGGAACCTACGGGCGGAACGGGCGGGCGGGGGGACGAGCCGGCGGACGGGCACCGGCTCCGGACCCCGTCCGGGGTACGGGTGCGCCCGGGGCCCCGGGGCGGCCCGGGTACGGCGTCCGCGTTTCGTAAGGTCTACCGGCCCGTTTCTTTGCCGTCGGGTTCCTACGGTGTGGAGGGTGACTTCCTCTGCTTGTCGTCCGCCCCGCGCGGACCTCGTACTGCCGTGCCTCGACGAGGCCGAGGCCCTCCCCTGGGTGCTGGCGCGCGTCCCGGCCGGCTGGCGGCCCATCGTCGTCGACAACGGCTCCACCGACGGCTCGGCGGACATCGCACGCGCGCTCGGCGCCACCGTCGTGCACGAGTCCCGGCGCGGTTTCGGCGCCGCCTGCCACGCCGGACTGCTCGCCGCCCGCGCCGACCTGGTCTGCTTCTGCGACTGCGACGCCTCCATGGACCCCGGCCTGCTCGCGCCGATGGCCGAGCGCGTCGCGGCCGGCGAGGCGGACCTGCTGCTGGGCCGGCGCCGCCCGCGGGAGCGCGGCGCGTGGCCCGCGCACGCCCGCGCCGGGAACCTCGCCCTGGCCCGGATGCTGCGCCGCCGCACCGGACTGCGCCTGCACGACCTCGGACCGATGCGGGTGGCGCGCCGCGAGGCGCTGCTCGGCCTGGAGCTGAGCGACCGGCGCAGCGGCTACCCGCTGCAGATGGTCGTACGGGCCGCCGACGCGGGCTGGCGGGTGGCCGAGACGGACGTCCCGTACCTGGCCCGCTCCGGGAAGTCGAAGGTCACCGGGACCTGGCGCGGCACCTGGCACGCGGTGCGGGACATGCGCCGCGTCCTGGCCGAGCCGCCGGTCGTCTTCGGCGCACCGGCCGAGGGGGCTTCCGCGTGAGTACCCTCCTCGTCATCGCCAAGGCCCCCGTGGCGGGGCGCGTCAAGACCCGGCTGACCGCGCGGTTCACACCTCAGCAGGCCGCCGACCTGGCCCGCGCCGCCCTGCGGGACACCCTGGCTGCGGTCCTGGCCACGCCTGCCCGGCGCCGCGTCCTGGTGCTCGACGGGCAGCCCGGACCGTGGCTCCCGGACGGCATCGAGGTCGTCCCGCAGTGCGGCGGCGGGCTGGACGCCCGGCTGGCCGCCGCCTTCGCACTGGCCGACGGACCGGCCCTGCTCATCGGCATGGACACCCCGCAGGTCACCCCCGGCCTGCTCGCGCCCGGGCTCGACTTCACCGACGCGGACGCCTGGTTCGGCCCGGCCGACGACGGCGGGTTCTGGGCACTGGGTCTGGCCGCCCCCGATCCGGCGCTGCTGCTCGGCGTACCGATGTCCGTGCCCGAGACCGGCGCGGTGCAGCGGCACAGGCTGACCGGTGCGGGGCTGGCCGTACGGGACCTGCCCGAGCTGTGCGACGTGGACACCCCGGCCGACGCGGACCGGGTCGCCCGGGAGGCTCCGCACACCCGTTTCGCCGCCCTGCACTGCGGCCTGTGCGCGGTGCCCCGATGACCGCGCAGCTGACCGGCCCGGCCCCGCGTACCTGGCAGGCCGACCCGTACGCCGACGCGCTGCGGGCCGGGCGTGGCCCGCTCTACCTCCGGCGGCACGACGGGTGGCTGCTCCCGCTGGAGGTGGAGCGCTGGTGCGCCGAACCCGACGCCGCGGACGGCACGGTCCTGAGCCGCTGCGCCGGCCCGGTCCTGGACATCGGCTGCGGGCCGGGCCGCCTGGTCGCGGCCCTGGCCCGGCTCGGGCACGAGGCCCTGGGCGTGGACGTCACCCCCGAGGCGGTGGCCCGTACGGTGCGGGCGGGCGGCAGCGCCCTGTGCGGGTCCGTCTTCGATCCGCTGCCCCGTGAGGGCCGTTGGGGGACGGTCCTGCTCATCGACGGCAACATCGGCATCGGCGGGGACCCCGCCGCCCTGCTGCGGCGTGCCGCCGAGCTGACCTCCCCCGGGGGCTCCCTGCTCGTCGAGGTGGTGGCGGCCGACGTCGACGAACGCGTCGAGGTGTTCGTCGAGGACGGGAACGGCGGCCGGGGAGCATCGTTCCGGTGGGCCCGGCTCGGGTCGCGCGCCCTCGCCGCCGCGGCGGGGGACGCCGGCTGGACGGGGTCCGGCACCTGGCAGGCGGCGGGCCGGCACTTCGTGCGCCTGCGGCGCTGACGGGCGCCGGCCGGGGCTCGCGGGGGCCCGGCCGGCACCGGCCGGCACCGGCCGGCACCAGTCAGGAGCGGCCTGCTCCGGTCAGGAGCGGCGACCGGCGCGGCGCCGTACGGCCCGCGCACCCGTGTACGCGAGCGTGAGGACGGCGATGCCCGCCATCGTCAGCAGCCAGTTGCGGAGGTAGTCCAGCGGCACCACGGTGGGGTTGGCGGCGGCGCCGGGGCGCAGCAGGCCGGGCAGGGCGATCGCCGTCAGGGAGCCCGCGACGACGAGCGCCGCGCGCGGGACCCCGCGCAGGCGCACGCCCATCGCCGCGGTCAGGGCGGCGACCGCGAGCACGAGGGGGGCGACGAGCGCGTCGTGCACCACGACCGCTCCCCCGAGCCACAGGGCGATCCGCCAGGGTTCGGGCTGCCGGACGAGCAGCCATCCGCCCCAGGCCGCGACGAGCACCCCGCACCCGCCCAGTACCCGTCGGAACGTCATCACGCGACCTCCAGTCGGCCGACCCACTTGGTCTGGAGCACGCCGGGCCGGTTCGGGGCGATGATCCGTGCCGGATAGCCGTGGTCCAGGGACAGTTCCTCGCCGTTCAGCCGCAGGGCCAGCAGCGTGAGCGGGTCCTGCGCGTACAGCCGGCCCATGTCCATCACCCGGTAGGCGCCCGCCGCTTCCAGGGACACCACCCGGGCCCGTGCGTCCGGTCCGCCGCCCGCCCGCTCCAGGAGGTCCCGCACGCGGACGCCCGTCCACCGGGCGGACTTGCTCCAGCCCTCGACGCACGCGATGGGCAGGGTGACCTCGTGCTGCGGCAGGGCGCGCAGGTCCTCCAGCGTCAGGCTGTACGGGCGCGGTCCCGCCACGGTCAGCCGCCAGCCGGCCAGCGACGCCGGGGTGACGCGCGCGGCGGCCGCCGTGCGGTTCACGGGCAGGCCCTGGACGCCGTGGGCGGGGCTGCGCGGGGCGAACAGGTCCAGCCGGCCGAGGGCGGTCACCGACTGCCCGACGGTCGTCAGCGTCACCGCCCCCACCGCGGCCGCGACGCCGAGGAGGAGCTGGCGCCGGTTCGGGCCGTCGGCCTCGGGCAGCGCCAGGGTTCCGGGGGACCCCAGGGTGAAGTGGTCCCGGATCTTCGGCCACTGCACGGCGACGTGCAGCAGCAGGGCGCCCGTCACGACCCAGGCGACCGCGTAGTGCACGGGGACGAAGCCGAACGGCCACGGGTACCACTGGAAGGTGTTCAACAACCCCGTGAACAGCTGGAACAGCGCGGCCGCGACCAGCACCGCCACCGACAGCCGCTCCAGCGCGTGCAGCGCCGAGCGCACCGGGGGCCGGACGAACAGCCGCGGGTAGACCGCCCACAGCTTCGCGAGCAGCAGCGGGATCGCCGCGATCCCGGAGGCCACGTGCAGGCCCTGGGTCAGCCGGTAGCCCCAGTACGGGCGGCTCGGCAGCCAGTCGGCCAGCCATCCCGGGGGGTGCTGGAGGAAGTGGCTCAGCACACCGGTCGCGAAGCAGACGGCGAAGGAGAGCCCGAGCCAGCGGCCGATCGCGGTCGCGGTGCGGGCGTCGTGCAGCCGCGCCGTGAAGGTGACCGGCGGGCCGGGGGGCAGTGTGAAGCGCATGCCTCCATCACACCCCCGGCAGGGCTCCCGCGGGTGGGCGCGACACCTTACGAAACACGGACGGCCAGGGCGTCGCGCCCCTCGGGGGCCGCCCCTGCTGGAACGCTTCCGCAGGTGAACCCGCGCAGCGTCCTCGCCCCCACCGTCCTCGCCTCCGCCGCCCTCGCCGCTCTCACGGCCGCCCTCGTCGCCACCGTCCGGTACGACGGCCTCTTCACCGACCCCGGCGGCCTCTTCCGGTGGTACGCCGTGTGCTGGGCCCTGTTCGCGGCGGCATTGGCGGCGCTGCGCGGGGTTCCGGCGCGGTACGTCACGCCGTTGGTGGTGGCCGGCGCCGTCGCCGTCACGGTCACGGGGCTGGTGGCGCCGCCGCGGACGAGCACCGATTCCTACCGCTACGCCTGGGACGGCCGGGTGCAGTCCGCGGGCATCTCCCCGTACGACCACGCCCCGCAGGACCCGGCGCTCGTTCCCCTCCGCGACCCCTGGCTCTTCCCGACGGGCGCCGCCTGCGGCGGCCCGGACCTGGCTCCCGTCCCCCACCCGGGCGGCGCGCCGCACTGCACGCGCATCAACCGGCCCGGCGTCCACACCATCTATCCGCCCGTCGCCGAGGCGTACTTCCTGGCGGTCGACCGTCTCTCCCCCGCAGGCGCCCGGCACAAGCCGCTGCAGACCGGCGCCGCCCTGGTCTCGCTCGGCGTGACCGGCGCGCTCCTGCTGATCCTGCGGCGACGGGGCTCCGATCCGCGCCGGGCGGCGTACTGGGCCTGGTGCCCGGCGGTTCCCGTCGAGGCCGTGAACAACGCCCACGTGGACGTCCTGGGCGTGCTCCTGGCGGTCGCCGGGCTCGGGCTCGTCGCCTCCCGGGCCCTGAGCCGCCGGGCCTCGGGAGGGCTCCTGATCGGCGCCGCCGTCGCCACGAAGCTGATGCCCGCCGTCGTCCTCCCGGGCGCCCTGTCCGGAGTGCGCCGCGTCCGCGACGCCGCCGTCGTGCTGGTGCCCGCCGCGCTCTTCACGGCCCTTGCCTACCTGCCGTACGTCCTCCTCTCCCAGGGGTCGGTCTTCGGCTACCTCGGCGGCTACGTGCAGGAGGAGGGATACGACGACCCCTCGGCCGGGTCCCGTTACGCGCTCCTTCGGCTGCTCCTGCCCGACGCATGGGCGGTCCCGGTGCTGCTCGCCGCCGTCGCGGCCGTGTCCCTGTACGTGATGCGGTGCGGCGACCCGCGGCGGCCCTGGAGCGGCGCCCTGCTGGTCACCGGCTCGGCCTTCCTCCTGCTGACTCCGGGCTACTCCTGGTACGCCCTGCTGCTGGTCGCCCTCGTCGCCCTGGACGGGCGCTGGGAGTGGCTGGGCACCGCCTTCGCGGGCGCGGCCGTCTACGTCCTGGGGGCCGCGGTCCCCCACCGGGCCACGCTGAGCGCCGCCGCGTACGGGGCCGCGGCCGCCCTCGTCCTCGCGGCGTCCCTCGTCCGGCGCCGTACCGGACGCGGCGGGACGGGCCCGGGCGTCACCGCAGGCGCAGCGCCCACGGCGCCGGCGTCGGTGCCGCGCCGTCCGTAGGCACCGTCCCGGGGCGTCCGCGCGGACGGCGAACCCACCCACTTGAGCACTCGCTCACACTGCACTACCTTGCGGTTTGAGCGAACGCTCAAACACGAGAGGGGGGCACGGTGCCGGCCAAGGGGCTGTACGTGGAGACCGTGATCGACGCCGACCTGGACGTCCTCTGGGAGCGGACCCAGGACCCGGCGCAACACCAGTCCTGGGACCTGCGGTTCACCTCGATCTCCTACCTGCCCCGCACGGAGGGACAGCCGCAGCACTTCCGCTACGCGACCCGGCTGCTGCCCTTCCTGTGGATCGCCGGCACCGGCGTCAGCGCGGGCGAGCGCCGGCGGTCCGACGGCACGCGCGTGTCGGCGCTGCGCTTCGCCTCGGGCCACCCGCTCTCCCTGCTCGCCGAGGGCAGCGGCTACTGGCGCTACGTTCCCGGACCCACCGGGATCCGGTTCCTGACGGGCTACGACTACCGTCCGCGCTGGGGCCGTTGCGGGGCCCTCGCCGACCGGCTGGTCTTCCGGCCGCTCATGGGCTGGGCCACCGCCTGGTCCTTCGACCGGCTGCGGCTCTGGTGCGAACGCGGCACCCGCCCGCGCGCCGCCCTGGCCCGCGCCCTCGGGGAGTGCGCACTGCGCCTGGCGCTGGTCCTCACCGCCCTGCTCGCCTCCCCCGTCGCCCCGTTCGCCGTCGCCGCCGGTACCGGCGTCCTGGCCCTGCTGCTGCCCCCGCTGCCCGGCACCCCCGCCGCTCGCCGCTGCCGCCGCACCCCTGCCGGGCGCGCCCGCGCCCCCCGTCTGCTCGCCACCCTGGAGTCCGCGTGACCTCGATCTTCCAGACCCACATGGGCGCCGGCTTCGGCCGCCTGCACCCCGAGATCCGGCGGCGCTTCTCCGTCGGGCTCGACAGCGGCGAGGCCTGCGTCGGGCGCGGGACGATGGACCGGATCCGCCACGGGGCCCCGTTCGTCAAGCCGTTCCTCCGGCTCGGCGGGACGCGCAACATCCTCGTACCGCGCGAGGGGCGGGACGTGCCGTTCGTCATCGAGAACTTCCCGTACGCGGACTCCTTCGGCCGCGAGACCGTCACCTTCGTACGGACCTTCCAGCTGCCCGACGGGCCGCACCGCTTCGACGCCACGATGGTCTTCAGCCCCGAGCGCGACTGCGTCCTGGACTACCTCGGCACCCACCAGCACCTCGCCAGCGACCTGCACATGAGCGCCGAACCCGACGGTTCGCTCCTCATCCGCTCCGGCGAGCACCGCTTCCGCGAGGGTCCCGTCGACGTCCGCGTCCCGTCACTGATCGGCGGCGACGCCGAGGTCCGCGAATCGTTCGACGAGGACACCGGCCGCTTCCGGATCCGGGTACGGGTGACCAACCGGCACTTCGGCTTCCTCTTCGGCTACGAGGGCTCCTTCACCGCCGAGTACGTCGACGCGGACGGGCACGGCCTGCGCGCCGGCCTGCGGCCCGTCCGCGAGGAGGCCCGCGCGTGAGCGGGTCCGGCGGGGCCACCCGCCTCAAGCTCCTCGAAGGGGCCCTGCGCACCGTGGTCGAGCAGGGCATCGCCAAGACGTCGGCGCGTTCGATCGCGGCGACGGCCGGGGTCAACCAGGCGCTGGTCTTCTACCACTTCGGCTCGGTCGACGAGCTCCTCGCCGCCGCCTGCGTGCACGGCGCCGAACAGCGCGTGTCCCGTTACCGGGAGCGGCTCGCCGCCCTGGACTCCCTCACGGAGCTCCTGGCCTTCGCCCGCGCGATGCACGCCGAGGAACGGGCCGCCGGACACGTCGCCCTCCTCGGGCAGCTGCTGGCCGCCGGCCAGACCGCGCCGGCCCTCGCGGCCGCGACCTCCGCCGGGCTCGCGCTGTGGATCGAGGAGCTGGAGGCCGTCCTGACCCGTCTGCTCGCCGCGACCCCCCTGGCCGCCTTCGCCGACCCGGCCGGGCTGGCCCGGGCGGCGGCCGCCTCGTTCGTCGGCATCGAACTGTACGAGGGCGTCGATCCCGGGGGCGCCGCCCGCGCCCTGGACTCGCTGGAACAGCTCGCCGTCCTCGCCCAGGCCCTGGAAGGACTCGGCCCCCTGTCCCAGCGTGCCGTCTCCCACCAGCTGCGGCGCCGCACCCGGAGCTGACCCACCGCGCGGGCCGCCCGGGGGGCCCCGCTACGTGAGGCGGTTCAGGATCTCGGGCGTCCTCTCGACCGCGGTCAGCAGCTCCGAAGCCTCGGCCTCGTGGAACAGGCCTTCCCAGTACGTGCCGCCGATGATCGTGCGGTTGATGACGACGGTGGGGGTCCCCGGCCCGTCCGGCTCGTCCGTGCTCTGCTCGTACGCCTTCTGCGACGCGCTGACGAAGCCGCCGTACCGCAGGGTGGTCACCGCCGCGTCGAAGTCCTCGCTCCGGAGCCCCGGCACCAGGTCGGCCAGGGCCAGCAGGCGCTCGGTGGTGTAACCGCCGGACGCCTCCACCTCCCCCTGCCGCTCCATCAGCACGTCGTGGTACTCGGCGAACTTCTGCGCTTCGAGGGCGGCACGCAGCGCGTTGACCGCCCGCTTGGACCCGTCTCCGCCGAGCGAACCGTCCTTGAACGAGGCGAAGGTGTAGGCCGTCACCGTCCTGCGCTGGAGCGTGTGCGCGCGGACCGCCTTGCCGCCGCTCGCCTCGAAGTCGGCGACGACCGGGCACCTCGGGTCTTCGAAGAGCCTGACGACCGTGGCGGCCTGCGGGTCCCCCACCAGGATCGTCGTACCGTCCTCCATCAGCGACTCGGGCATGGCCCCGGCCCCCGCGTACGCCTCCGGCAACGGCGCCCGCTCGGGCTCCCAGTCCGGGAGCAGCCTGGGCGCGACGACGACCGCCGCCGCGACCACCGCCCCCCACATCAGCGTGTATTTGACCGCATTGCGGCGTCTGACCTGCACGGAGTCCCCCCTAGGAATGCGCACACTCTAGTGGGATGCCGGACCGGACCGGACCGCGCCGCCGTGTCCGGCCCCGGGACCGATCCGAGCGGCGGTGTTCATCGGCGGAGTTCGTCCGGTACGGGTGCCGGGGTGGCGCCGGGTGATCCGGCGGGCGGTGCGGTGAGCTGCCCGCCGACGATCGAGGCGAGGGCGAGGGCGAAGCCGCCGAGCTGGACCGGGCCGAGGGTCTGGCCGAGTACGACGGCCCCCAGGGCGGCGGCGACCAGCGGGGAGCACAGGCCGAGGAGCGCGACCGAGGTGACCGGCAGCGCGGCGACGCCCTGGAACCACAGCACGAAGGTGAGCAGGCCGCCGACCAGGCCCAGCCAGAGATAGCCGAGGGCGGCGTCCACCCCGATCGCGGGAGGCGCTCCTTCGACGAGGAAGGTGAGGGGCGCCAGGAACAGTCCGCCGGCCGTGAGTTGCCAGCCGGTGAAGGCGAGCGGGCCCACACCGGCGGGCCTGCCCCAGCGTTTGGTGAGGGTCACGCCGAGCGCCATCGTGGCCGCCCCGGCGAGACCCGCGACGATCCCGACGGCGTCGGCCGCGGCGGCCGGCCCGATCACCACCAGGCCGACCCCGGCGACGCCCGTCACGCCCCACGCCAGGCGCCGGGGCGAGAGCCGCTCCCGGAGCAGCGTCACGGCCAGCACGGCGACGACGAGCGGCTGGGCGGCCGCCAGGGTGGCGGCGACGCCGCCCGGCAGACGTTCGGCCGAGAGGAACAGCAGCGGGAGGAAGAGGCCGATGTTCAGCACGCCGAGTGCCGCGGCCCTCCCCCACCAGACCCCGCGGGGCAGCTTCCGGGTCAGCGCCAGCGCGATCAGGCCCGCGGGCAGGGCGCGCAGGAAGCCCGCGAACAGCGGGTGTCCCGGCGGCAGCAGCTCGGTGGTGACGATGTAGGTCGTGCCCCAGACGGAGGGGGCGAGTGCGGTCAGGGCGGTCCGGCGGAGCGTCCCGCGACCGGTCGACCCGACACCGCCGGGAGCCCCTCGCAGGGCGCGACTTGTCATGTCCCGAAGTCTCACGGGGCTCGATCGATGAGTCCAACACATGCTTGTCACTCCATCGATCTCGATCCACGATGGATCGATGGAGCTCCAGCAGATGCGGTACGTGGTCGCCGTGGCCGAGACGAACAGCTTCACCCGCGCCGCCGAACGGTGCCTGGTCGTCCAGTCCGCCCTCAGCCACCAGGTCGCCCGCCTGGAACGGGAGCTCGGTGCGCGACTCTTCGAGCGCACCAGCCGCCGGGTGCGGCTCACCCCGGCGGGCGAGGCGTTCCTCCCCGCCGCCCGCCAGTGCCTGGACGCCGCCGAACGCGCGGCCGCGGAGGTCGCCGCGGCGGTCGGGGAGGTGCGCGGGCGGCTCGCGGTGGGCCTGATCCCCACGGTCACCGCGGTCGACATCCCCGGCGCGCTGCGCGACGTCCGGAACCGGTACCCGCACGTGCGCATCAGCCTGCGCGTGGGCGCGAGCGACGACCTCGTCGAGCGGGTGGTGCGGGGGACGCTGGACGTGGCCTTCCTCGGGCTGCCGACCACGGCGCGTCCCCGGGGCGTCGCCGCCCACGAACTCGCCCGCGAGCGGCTCGTCGCGGTGGTCGCGCCGGACCATCCCCTGGCGGGCGAACCGGCCGTCGACCTCCGCCGGCTGTCCGGCGAGGTGTTCGTGGACCTGCCGGCCGGGACGGCCGGCCGCGCCCAGTCCGACCAGGCCTTCTCGGCCGCCGGCCTCGTCCGTGACGTCGCCTTCGAGGTGACCACCGCCGATTACGTCGCCCGGCTGGTCGGGCCGGGCCTCGCGGTGGCCATGCTCCCTTCCGCGTACGCGGCGCAGCTCGCCGGTGTCGTCAGGATCGGCGTGCGCGACGCTCCGGTCCGCGTGGAGTACGCGGTCTGGAGCCGGTCCGGCCGCACGCCGGCGGCGACCGCGTTCCTCGGCATGCTCGGCATCACGCCGGAAGACCGGGCCGGTGCGCGACGCGGCGACCCGGCGACCCCGAATGACAGGTGCAGCTGTCACTGATCCATGCCGACAGTTTTTCTTGTCATTGATGGACTCGACAGGTAGATTTGTCGCATGGAAGAAACAGCGGCAATTCCCACCCCCGACAAGGGCGACGAGGACTTCTGGGCCGCCGTCACGACCCAGGTGCAGCCGGCGTACGAGGAGCCCGCCGAGGACGACGCGTTCACCATGGACGACCAGGTCCTCGACGCCGTACGCGCCCTCGCCGTACGCATCTCGACCCGCGCGCACGCCTACCGGAGCGCCGGCAAGCCCTTCGACACCGCGCTCATGGCCTCGCCGGATGTGCAACTGGCGCTGCTCCGGTCCCTGTACGAGGCCAAGCGGTCCGTCGACCGGCTGGCGGAGAGCGCCGCCACCGTCGCCGGCCGCGGCGGGGCGAGCTACACGCAGCTGGGCGCCGCGTGGGGCGGCATCAAGCGCCAGTCCGCCCGCCTCAAGTGGCCGCACGCCGTGCCCAAGAGGGCTGCCGACGAATCCATCCCGCTGACCTACGCGGGCGGATCCGCCGTCATCCACCACGACCCGGACGCCGGCGCCTGGTGGTACGCGGCGACCGCCGCGAGCCTGCGGGAGGAGGAGTCCGAGGCCCTCTACGCGACCTCCGCCGAGGCCATCGCGCGGGCGACGGAGTTCCTCCTGACGCACACCCAGCCCGGCCGCCCGTGACGACCCGGCGTTCGTGACCCGCCACCCCGTCCGGTCCGGGCTCAGGCACCGGCAGCGTCCGCGCCGGGGTCCCGGGGCTTCGCGTCGCCCCGGCCCGGGGCCGGGGGCTGCGTGGTGACCAGCCGGTAGACGAAGGCGCGCTTGCTGCGGGGAAGCCGGGGGTGTTCGCGCGAGTGGGCCACGGCCGCCTCGACGAGGAGGTGGATCGAGGGGTTCCGCCGGCGGAGCCGGTTCAGCTGGTCCCGCCTGAGCCCGGCAGCCTCCGCGGCGGCGCCGAGGGCGACGCCCCGGGCGAGGGCCTGGAGGAGGATGCGCAGGCCCACTCCGTTGAGCCGGCCCTTCGGAGCCACACCGGCGGTCCGGGCCATCGCGGCCGCGGCGTCCATCGCCCGGTCGAACTCCGCGTCGCGCTGCCGCCAATGGGCGAGCATGACCTCCGTGATGCCCGCCTCCGCCGCGCATCCGGCGGGCCCGAGGCCCATCGCGGCCGCATAGACCGCCCGTCCCCGGCGGAGGTGGGTCTCGGGGGCGAGGCCCTCGGCCCCGTGGGCCACGGAGGTGAGGGTGCGGTCCACGTCGTCGGATGCCTGGAGGTCGGCGAGGACGCCCTCCACCCACTCCTGCGTACGGCTCGGTTCTCCGGGCTGCTCGTCCTTCACCGGCGCACGCCTCCCGCCTGCGTAACTCTGGCCTTCCCGTCATTGTGGGGGCGGATCCGGCCACCCGGCAGGCGCACACCCGGACGGGGAGCGCGTTCCGGGGAGCGGGCGGGCGCGCCGGCCGCCCCGCACCGCCGCGCACGGGCGGGCGAAACGCGGGAGCCCCTGCGCCCAATAGGGTGACGGGACGTCTCGCGGCACCCACCGGGAGCGGGCCCCGGGACCGGAAAGCCGGTCGGGCCGGGCGGGCCGATCGGTCCGGCGGTGAGCGTCCGAATCGTCCCGGTAGGTGACCGGCCCCCTTCATCGCACCGGTCAGCTTAGGTTAGCCTGACCTAAGCAGAACGCGGCCGAAGGGACGTCGTCACGCCCGACCGCCGTTGCTCTACCCCTGACCGGCCGGGCAACCGTCCTTCCGGTCCGGAACCACACGCATGACGCCCCATCAGGATTCCGCCCGGGCGAAGGCCCGGCATCGAGCGAGCGCGAAGAGGGACCAGGGAACATGACGGTACGGGTCGCGGTGGCCGGAGCCAGCGGGTACGCCGGAGGGGAGATCCTGCGTCTCCTCTCCGCGCACCCCGGTGTGGAGATCGGCGCGCTGGCCGCACACAGCAGTGCGGGCCGCCCGCTCGGGGAGGTGCAACCGCACCTGGCCGCGCTCGCCGACCGGGTCCTCGTGGAGACCTCGGCCGAGTCGCTCCGCGGGCACGACGTGGTGTTCCTGGCGCTGCCGCACGGCCAGTCGGCGGCGCTGGCCGCACGGTTGGAGCCGGGCACGCTGATCGTGGACTGCGGCGCGGACTTCCGGCTGCACGACCCCGCGCAGTGGCGCCGGTTCTACGGGTCGGACCACGCCGGCACCTGGCCCTACGGACTGCCCGAACTCCCCGGCGCCCGCGAAGAACTGAAGGGCGCGGACCGGATCGCCGTACCCGGCTGCTACCCGACGGCCGTGACCCTGGCGCTGTACCCCGCCTTCGCCGCGGGCCTGGTCGAACCGGAGGCGGTGGTCGTCGCCGCGAGCGGAACCTCCGGCGCGGGCCGCGCGGCCACGGCACGGCTGCTCGGCTCGGAGGTGATGGGCTCGATGACCCCGTACGGCGTCGGAGGCGGCCACCGGCACACGCCCGAGCTGACCCAGAACCTGTCCCGGGTCGCGGGCGAGCACGTGACCGTGTCGTTCACCCCGACCCTCGCGCCGATGCCCCGCGGCATCCTCGCCACCTGCTCGGCGCCCCTGCGCAAGGGCTCCGCCGCCGGTCCTCACGAGGTGCGGGCCGCGTACCGGGACGCCTACGCCGGCGAACCCTTCGTCCGGCTGCTCCCGGACGGCCGGTGGCCGCAGACCGCCGCCGTGCTGGGGTCCAACAGCGCGCAGGTGCAGGTGGCGGTGGACGAGTACGCCGGCCGCGTGATCGCCGTCAGCGCCATAGACAACCTCACGAAGGGCACCGCCGGTGGCGCGGTGCAGAGCATGAACGTCGCCCTGGGCCTGCCGGAAGGGCTGGGCCTGCCCACGAATGGAGTGGCACCGTGACCGTGACCGCCGCACAGGGATTCCTCGCGAGCGGTGTGGCCGCCGGGATCAAACAGTCCGGTGACCCCGACCTCGCCCTGGTGGTGAACCGCGGGCCGTCGTACGCCGCCGCCGGCGTGTTCACCTCCAACCGGGTCCAGGCCGCGCCCGTCCGCTGGTCCCGGGAGGTGCTCGCGGACGGCCTGATATCCGCCGTCGTCCTCAACTCCGGCGGGGCCAACGCCTGTACCGGCCCTTCGGGCGCCGAGGACACCCGGACGATGGCCGAGCTCACGGCGCTCGCCGTGGGCGCGGACGCCGACGCGGTCGCCGTGTGCTCCACCGGGCTCATCGGGACCTCGCTGCCGATGGACCGGATCAGGGCCGGCATCGCCACCGCCGCCGCCCGGCTGACGCCCGAGGGCGGCGAGGACGCCGCCGTCGCGATCAAGACGACGGACTCCGTACACAAGACCGCGGTGGTCCGCGGGACGGGCTGGACCGTGGGCGGCATGGCCAAGGGCGCCGGCATGCTGGCGCCCGGGCTGGCCACCATGCTCGTCGTCCTCACCACGGACGCGGACGTCCCCGCGAAGGTCCTCGACTCCGTGCTGCGGGACGCGGTCCGCACCACCTTCGACCGGGTGGACTCGGACGGCTGCATGTCCACCAACGACACCGTGCTGCTGCTCGCCTCGGGCGCCTCCGGCGTGACGCCCGAGGAGGAAGGCTTCGCCGAAGCGGTGCGCGGCGTCTGCCAGGACCTGGCCCGGCAGCTGGTCGCGGACGCGGAGGGCGCGTCGAAGGAGATCGAGATCGCGGTCGTCGGCGCGGCCTCGGAAGCGGATGCCGTGGAGGTCGCGCGGTCCGTGGCGCGGAACAACCTGCTCAAGTGCGCCCTGCACGGCGAGGACCCCAACTGGGGCAGGGTGCTGTCGGCGATCGGCACGACGGCCGCGGCCTTCGATCCCGACCTCCTGGACGTGGCGATCAACGGCGTCTGGGTGTGCCGGGACGGCGCGGCCGGCGAGTCCCGCGACGCGGTGGACATGACGGCGCGCGAGATCGTGATCACGGTCGACCTGCGCGCCGGTGACGCGTCCGCGACGGTCTGGACGAACGACCTGACCGCCGAGTACGTCCACGAGAACAGCGCGTACAGCTCATGAGCGGAACGGACACGCGGGAGGAACCGCCCGCCGCAGCGCACGCGCCCGCGACCACGGCCGTCCTGGAACCGCCCCTGCGCGAACGGCTGCGCCTGGAGCACCTCCGGGGCCGGATCGTCGTGATCAAGTTCGGCGGCAACGCCATGGTGGACGAGGACCTGAAGCGGACCTTCGCCCAGGACGTCGTGGACCTGCGGCTCGCGGGCCTGCTCCCGGTCGTGGTGCACGGCGGCGGCCCCCAGATCAGCGCCATGCTCGGACGGCTCGACCTGGAGGTCCGCTTCGAGGCGGGCCTGCGGGTGACGACTCCGGAGGTGATGGACGTGGTCCGGATGGTGCTGACGGGCCGGGTCCAGCGGGAGCTGGTGGGCCTGATCAACGCACACGGGCCGTTCGCCGTGGGGATGTCGGGCGAGGACGCGCACACCATGACCGCCGTCCGGCGGACGGCGTGGGCGGACGGCGAACCGGTGGACATCGGACTGGTCGGCGACATCGTCGACGTGAACGCGGACACCCTCCGCGCGCTCCTGGCACAGGGCCGCATCCCGGTCGTCTCCCCCGTGGCCCGCGGGGCCGACGGGCAGGTCTACAACATCAACGCCGACCTCGCGGCGGCGGCCCTGGCGGTCGCCCTCGAAGCGGAGAAGCTGGTGATGCTCACCGACGTCGAGGGGCTGTACGCGAACTGGCCGCACAGCACCGAGGTGATCGGGCGGATGACGGCCGAGGAGGTCGAGAAGCTGCTGCCGGAACTGGCGAGCGGCATGCTCCCCAAGATGGAGGGCTGCCTGCGGGCCGTCCGGTCGGGGGTGCGCAAGGCGCACGTCCTGGACGGCCGGGTGCCGCACTCGGTGCTGCGCGGGGTCGTCTCCGGAGACACCTCCGGAACCACCGTGGTCCCGGACCTGGAGGAGAGAACGGCATGACCCTCGGACACGGCACGACCCTCGGACACGACGTGATCCGGCAGCCCGCCGCCGACGCGGACCGCGCGGCGCTGGCGGACCGCTGGCGCGCGGTGATGATGGACAACTACGGCACCCCGCCGCTGGCCCTGGTCCGCGGTGAGGGTAGCACCGTGTGGGACGAGGCGGGCCGGCCGTACGCCGACTTCACCGCCGGGATCGCGGTGAACAGCCTCGGGCACGCCCACCCGGCCGTGGTGGCGGCGGTCGGCGCGCAGGTGGCGAAGCTGGGCCACGTGTCCAACCTCTACGTCTCCGAGCCCGCGGTCGCGCTCGCCGAGCGGCTGCTGGGGCTGTCGGGCAGGCCGGGACGGGCGTTCTTCTCCAACTCGGGTGCGGAGGCGGTCGAGGCCGCCTTCAAGATCGCCCGGCGGACAGGGCGGACCGGGATGGTCGCCGCGGAGGGCGGTTTCCACGGGCGCACCATGGGCGCGCTCGCCCTCACCGGCCAGCCCGCCAAGCGCGCCCCCTTCCTGCCGCTGCCGGGCGGGGTGTCCCACGTGCCGTACGGCGACGCGGACGCCCTGCGGGCGGCGGTCACGGAGGACACCGCGGCCGTGTTCCTCGAGCCGGTCCAGGGCGAGGCGGGCGTGATCGTGCCGCCCGAGGGGTACCTGCGCGCGGCACGCGAGATCACCCGGGCCACCGGGACGCTGCTGGTGCTGGACGAGGTGCAGACCGGGATCGGCCGCACCGGGCACTGGTTCGCCCATCAGGCGGCCGACGGCGTCGACCCCGACGTGGTGGTCCTGGCCAAGGGTCTGGGCGGCGGCATGCCGATCGGCGCGACGCTCGCGTTCGGCGCGGCCGCCGACCTGTTGACGCCGGGTCAGCACGGCTCGACCTTCGGCGGCAACCCCGTGGCCTGCGCGGCCGGGCTGGCGGTCCTGGAGACCATCGGGGCCGAGGACCTGCTCGCGCACGTCACCCGGCAGGGCGAGCGGCTCCTGCACGGCATCCGGGCGCTCGGCCATCCCCGGGTGACCGAGGTGCGGGGTGCGGGGCTGCTGCTCGGCATCGGTCTCACCGAACCGGTCGCGGCGCGGGTCCAGCGGGCGGCCCAGGACGCCGGGTTCCTCGTCAACGCGGCCGGCCCCTCGACCGTACGGCTCGCTCCGGCCCTGACCGTCCCCGGGGCGCAGGTCGACGCGCTCCTCGCGGTCCTGCCGGAGGTCCTCGGCGCCTGAGACGGAGCGGGCCGGCTCCCCCGCGGGGGAGCCGGCCCGTACGCGCGTCCGGAGGCCGGTCAGAGGACGCGGGCGAGGATCCGCGAGTTGCGCCGGGGCGAGAGCGAGCCGGCCCAGGCGGCCGGCGCCCGGCCCGCGTCCGCGGGGGCGAAGCCGTGCCGGAGGAACAGGGCGCCGCTCCCGGTCGTCGCGGTGAACAGGGCGCCGAGTCCGAGGGAGTTCGCGCGGAGCAACGCGCCGCGCAGGAGCATGGCACCGATGCCGCGGCCCTGGCTGCGGGGCGCGACGCAGAAGTTGTACAGGACACCGGCGGGCCCGCTGCCGCGCACCGGGTCGGCCGGGTGGACGCCGAGGCCGAGGCAGCCTTCGAGGGTCCCGTCGGAGGTTTCCACGAGCAGGAAGTCGGCGGCGTCCGACAGGTAGAGGGAGAAGGGGCGCGCGCGGAGCGCTCCGGACTGCACGAACGGTCGTGACAGGGCCGAGAGGGCGACGGCGTCGCGGGGTTGCGCGGAGCGCACGGGAAGGACGGCGGGCAGGGGGGTGCGGGCGGACCGGGCGGCGGTCCGCGGAGTGGCCGTGATCAAGGGTTCCCTTTCCTTACGGCTCCAGCACGCGCGGAAGGCGGCAGGATCGCCGCACCGCTGGAACCATCAACTAAGGTTAGCCTTACTTAAGCTGACGGACCAAACTCCGCACCGGTCACGAGCCGGGGCGGCACGGCGCCAGACGCCGCGGGCTCGGCCGACAAGATCCGAAAGAGACGGCCTACGCGCAGGGGCGGCCCGGGTAGTCGGGGCCCTCGGGCACACCGGCCGCGCGCATCCGACGCAGCACCTCGGAGCGGGTCGCGTCGTCGTCGATGTGGACGGGACAGTTGATCTCCCGGTCGAAGACCATGGTCTCCTCGTCCAGGTCCCAGATGACCCAGCGGAGTTCGTCCTCGGGCTCCTGCCACAGGTACGCGAACGCCTCGGCCTCCGCGGCGCTCTCCGTGCGCGTGCTCACAGCGCCTTCGCCCCTTCCGACTCCACGCCGTCCACGTACGTGGCGACCACCTCGATCTCACCGATGCGCGAGGTGCCGACGCGCCGCGGATCGTCCCCCAGCACCACCAGGTCGGCGCGCTTGCCCGGGGCGAGGCTGCCGGCGCTGCCGTCCCAGTGGCAGGCGTACGCCCCGGCGACCGTGTACGCGTACAGGGCCTGGTCCACCGTGATGCCCTCGTCCGGGCCGATGGTGAGGCCCGACGACGAAGCGCGTTCGACCATGAACTGGACGGCCCGCAGCGGCGATCCGTCGGTGACGGGCCGGTCCGAGCTGCCGACCAGGGTGATGCCGTGGTCGAGGAAGCCGCGGCCCCGGTACAGCCAGGGGGCCCGCTCCTCCCCCATGATGGCGGCGTAGTCGTCGCCGAACGAACGCAGGAAGTTCGGCTGGACCACCGCGCTCACCCCGAGGCGCGCGAAGCGCGGCAACTGGTCGGGCCGGATCAGGCCCGCGTGTTCGACGCGGTGCCGGGCGTCCGGGCGCGGCCGCAGGCGCTGCGCGCGTTCGATGGCGTCCAGGGCGAGGTCGGCGGCCCGGTCCCCGATGGCGTGGACGGCGAGCTGCCATCCGGCGAGGTGGCCGTCGACGATGGTGTCGGTGAGGCGCTCCGCGTCGTCCTGGAGCTGACCGGCGTGCTCCGAGCCCTGGTACGGGCTCGTGAGGGCGGCCGTACGGGCCATCATCCCGCCGTCGGTGTAGATCTTGAGCGCACCGAGGGAGAGCCAGTCGTCGCCGAAGCCGGTGCGCATGCCGAGGTCGAGCGCGCGGGGGATGCCGTCGGAGGTCTGCGGTTCGACGGGCCGCAGGGTGTCGGCGGCCGCCATGAGCTGCACGCGCAGCGGCAGCCGGCCCTGGTCGCGCAGGAGTTGGTACGCCCCGAGCTCGACCGTGCTGTGGCCCAGCAGGCCTCCGCCGATGCCGGCCTCGGCGCAGGCGGTGACCCCTTCGGCCAGGCAGGTCCGCGCGGCGCGCTCGACGGCGTCCGCGAGTTCCGCCTGCGCGTACGGCGGGCGCAGCGCGCGGGCGGCGCTCATGGCGCCCTCCGCGAGGAAGCCGTTCTCGTGGGGGACGTCGGCGGGGAGCCGGTCCAGCACGGCGCTGTTGACCACGCAGGCGTGTCCGGAGTCGTGCATCAGGAAGACCGGGTGGCCGTCGCTGACGCGGTCGAGTTCGGCGGCGGTCAGGTGGCGCCCCAGCCCCCGCTGGTCGTACCCGGCCACGTCCACCCAGGCTCCGGGCACGCGCTGCCGGGAGACGGCCTCCGCGACGACCGCCAGGACGTCGTCGATCCGCGTGCACGGCGCGACGCTCGGGGTGCCTGCCTTCAGGCCCGTCCAGGCGAGGTGGACGTGGCTGTCGATGAACCCCGGCAGCACGGTGGCGCCCTGGAGGTCGATCACCTCGCGCGCCGGGAGGGAGGTCACCGCGTCGTCCAGGCCCACGATCCGGCCGTGCCAGATGCCCAGGTCGTGGGCGACCGGGTGGTCCGGGTCCATCGTGAGGATGTTGGCGTTGGTCAGCCGGGTGGTGAGCATGGAGGTCCGTCCCTAGGAGGTGGCGGGTGCGGCGGTCCGCTTGCGGGCGGTGGGCACCATCAGGGGCGTGCCGGTCTCCGGGTCGTCGATGATCCGGCAGGACAGGCCGAACACGTCCTCGATGAGCTCCTCGGTCATGATCGTCGACGGGTCCCCCTCCGCGGCGACGATGCCTCCCGGCTTCATCACCACGAGGTGGGTGGCGTAGCGGCAGGCCTGGTTGAGGTCGTGCAGGACCGCGACGATCGTGTGGCCCTTGTGCTCGTGCAGGTCGGCGCACAGGTCGAGCACCTCGACCTGGTGGGCGATGTCGAGGTAGGTGGTCGGCTCGTCCAGCAGCAGGATGGACGTCTGCTGGGCCAGCACCATGGACAGCCACACGCGTTGCCGCTGGCCGCCCGAGAGGTCGTCGACGGGACGGTCGGCCAGCGGCAGCACGCCGGTCTGGCGCATCGCCTCGGCGACCGCGGCCTCGTCCTCGGCGGACCACTGCTTGAGCAGCTTCTGGTGCGGGTAGCGGCCGCGGGCCACCAGGTCGCCCACGGTGATGCCGCCCGGCGCGGTCGAGGACTGCGGGAGCAGGCCGAGCCGGCGGGCCACCTCGCGGGACCGGTAGGACGCGATGGCCGCTCCGTCGAGGTAGACCTCGCCGGCCTGCGGTTTGATCATTCTGGCCAGCGCCTTGAGCAGGGTGGACTTCCCGCAGGCGTTCGGCCCGATGATCACCGTGAAGGAGTGGTCGGGGATGACCACGTCCAGGGAGGTGGCCACGGTCCGCTGGTCGTAGGAGAGGGTCAGCTCCTCGGCCCTCAGTCGGGCCGTGGGAGGAAGGGTCTCAGTCATGCGCGGCTCTTTCGTGACTCCGTGACCAGCAGCCAGATGAGGTACAGCCCGCCGATGGTGCCGGTCGCCGTGCCCACCGGCAGGAGGGCGGGAGAGAAGATGCGCTGGACGGCGAGGTCGCTCCCCGCCAGCAGGACGGCGCCCGTGGCCGCGGCCGGCACCAGGGCCGGGCCGGACGACCGGGTGAGCTTCCGGGCGATCTGGGGGGCCGCCAGCGCGACGAACCAGATGGGGCCGGTCACCGCGGTGGCGAACGCCGCCAGCGCGACGCTGATGACGAGCAGGGCCGTACGGCTCGCCCCCACGTTGACGCCCAGGGCCTTGGCCGTGTCGTCGCCCATCTCCACCATGGAGAGCCTGCGGGCGAACACCAGGGCGAGCGGCAGCAGTACGGCGACGGCGGTGCCGATCGCGGTGGCGTGGTCCCAGCCCCGGTTGCCGAGGCTGCCGATGAGCCAGGCCTGGGCCTCCAGGGCCTCCTGCCAGCTCGCCCGGGTGATCAGGTAGGAGTTGGCGGCGAGCAGCAGGGCGCTCACGCCGATGCCGATGACCACGAGGCGGAAGCCCTGCACTCCGCCGCCGACGACGAGCAGGTAGATCGCCCCGGCGGTGAGGAGTCCGCCGACGAGGGCCCCGAGGGCGATCTGGGTCATGCTGCCGTGCAGCACGACGATGACGACGAGGGCTCCGGTCGCCGATCCGTTGGTGAAGCCGATGATGTCGGGGCTGCCCAGCGGGTTGGCGGTCAGGCTCTGCAGGATGGCTCCGCTGACGGCCAGGGCCGCGCCGACGCACAGGGCCGTCACGAGCCGGGGCATGCGCAGCGTGTTGACGACGAAGTCGGCCGCGCCGCCGCCGTGGCCGAAGAGCGCCCGGAGCACCTCGCCGACGGACAGGTCGAAGTCGCCCGTCGTCAGGGACACCCCCATGACGGCGACGAGGAGGGCCAGCAGGATCACGGTCACGGCCACCGTGCGGCCCTGCACCCGCAGGGAGTACCGACCGCCCCGGGTGCGCAGGACCGAACCGCTCAGGATGCGGGGCGCGGGGCCCGCGTCCCCGGAGGTCCGGGACGCGGGGACGACGGGGGCGTCGGCGTCGGGTGCGGCACTCACAGCATGACCAACTTTCGGCGGCGGCACAGCGCGATGAACAGCGGTGCGCCGAGGAACGCGGTGACGATGCCGACCTGGACCTCGCCCGGCGCTCCGAGCACCCGGCCCAGTACGTCGGAACCGATCAGCAGGACGGGCGCGATGAGCATCGAGTACGCGAGCACCCAGCGCTGGTCGGGTCCCACCACGAAGCGGGCGACGTGCGGAACGGCCAGGCCCACGAAGCCGATCGGCCCCGCGGCGGCGGTCGCCGCACCGCACAGCAGCATCACGGCGAGGGCGCCCAGCACCCGGGTCCGGTTGACGTTGACCCCGAGGGCGCGGCCGACCTCGTCGCCCATGCCGAGGGCGTTGAGCGAGGGGGCGAGCAGGAGCGCGATGAGCAGGCCCGCGCCGACGAACGGCAGGATCACGTACAGGAAGTCGAGGTCGCGGCCGGAGAGGGAACCCACGGTCCAGAACCTGAACTGGTTGAAGGCCCGCGGATTGAGCATCAGGACCGCCGTGTTGAAGGCGGTCAGCACCGCCGTCACGGCGGCGCCCGCGACGACCAGCCGGTCGGGGGTGGCCAGCGACCGGCCGGACGAACCCAGCAGGTAGACCACGACCGAGGCGATCGCGGCGCCGGCGAACGCGAACCAGACGTAGCCCAGGGCGGCGCCGATCCCGAGGAAGGCGATGGCCGTGACGACGCCGGTGGAGGCGCCGAGGCTCACGCCGAGCAGACCGGGGTCGGCGAGCGGATTGCGGGTCAGGGCCTGCATGAGCGCGCCGGACAGCCCCAGGGCGACGCCCACGGTGAGGCCGAGGAGGGTGCGGGGGATCCGGTACTCGTGGATGATGACCGAGGCCTGCGATCCGTCAGGGTGCCACAGCACGCTCCATGTCGAGGCGAACGGGATCCCCTTGGTGCCGACCCACACGCTGAGCAGCCCGGTCAGGACCAGTGCGGCGAGCCCGACGAGCAGCCCCACCGCGCGGACGGCCGCCACGGACCGGGACGCCGCGGGCGCGACCGGGCAGCCGGCCCCGCTCTCGGCCGCCGCCTGGGTTTCGATCAACAACAGCGACTCTCCCTGGCGGCATCTCGCCGGTGTAAGAACATGACGTACGGATCAAAGACTACTTAGGTGACCCTAACCGCACCTGCCCTACACGGTCAACGCGCTGACACCGGCCACAAGTAGGGCATCCGGGCCCGCGGGCAGAGGCATGGGGCGAGGCTTGCTTAGAGTAGCCTTACCTAACTATCCGACCATCTCACGGAGGCACGCATGCTCGACGGAGGACCGACGGGGAGCCAAGTCCTCCGGAAGGCGGTGGGGGGCCAGCGCCGCCGGGTCGTGACGGCCTCGATGCTCGGCATGGCGCACCAGGGCTGCGAGGCCCTGGTGCCCGTCGTCATCGGAGTCATCATCGACCAGGCCGTCGCGACCGGTTCCACCGGGTCCCTGCTGCGCTGGCTGCTCGTCCTCGCCGCGCTCTTCTTCGCGCTGTCCACGTGCTACCGGATCGCCGCGCGGATCACCGACGGATCCGCGGAGTACGCCTCCCACGGCCTGCGCCTGACCCTGGGCGCCAAGGTGCTCGACCCGCGCGGCGGCGCCGACCGGGGCCGGCTGCCCGGAGCGCTCACCGCCATCGCCACCGGCGACGCGACCCGGGTGGGCGCGACCGCCGCCGCGGTGACGTACGCGCTGTCGGGCGCCGCCGGACTCGTCATCAGCGCGGTGGCGCTGCTGCGCATCTCGGTGCCGCTGGGCCTGCTGATCCTGCTGGGCGTACCGCCCCTGCTGTGGCTGGGCCACCTCATCAGCCGGCCGCTGGAGGAGCGCAGCGAGGTCGAACAGGAGCGCGCCGCGCACGCCTCGGGCGTCGCCGCCGACCTCGTCGCGGGACTGCGGGTGCTCAAGGGCATGGGCGCCGAGGCGGCCGCCGTGTCCCGGTACCGGCGAACGAGCCGGGACTCGCTGGCGGCGGCGCTGCGGGCCGCCCGCAGCCGGGCCTGGCACGACGGCGCGATCCTCGCGCTGACCGGGACGTTCATCGCCGTCATCGGACTGGTCGGCGCGCACCTGGCGATGAGCGGCTCGATCAGCGTGGGCGAACTCGTCGCGGCCGTCGGCCTCGCCCAGTACCTGCTGGGCCCGTTCCAGCTCCTGACCTACGTCAACGGCGAGTTCGCCCAGGGCCGCGCCTCCGCGGAGCGGATCGCCGAGGTGCTCGCCTCGCCGCCCGCCGTCGCGGCCGGGACGGCCGCGCTGCCGGATCCGGTCACCGGCCGGATCCGGCTCCGCGGCGTCTCGTACGGGTCGCTGCGCGGCCTGGACCTCGACGTCGCGCCCGGAAGCCTGATCGGTGTCGTCGCCGGTGACCCGGCCGCAGCCAACGACCTGCTGCTGTGCCTGGGCCGTGAGGCGGACCCCGACGAGGGCGTGATCGAGCTCGACGGCGTACCGCTGACCGAACTGGACCCCGAGACCGCGCGCCGGGCCGTCCTGGTCGCCCATCACGACGCCGACCTGTTCGAAGGCAGCCTGCTCGACAACGTCCGCGCCGCCATGGACACCGACGCGCGGGACGCCGGTCCGGCGCTGGCCGCCGCGGCGGCGGACGACGTCGCACGGGCCCTCCCCCGGGGCGTCGACACGGTCCTCACCGAGCGCGGCCGCTCCCTGTCCGGCGGCCAGCGCCAGCGCGTGGCCCTGGCCCGGGCCCTCGCCGCGGACCCCCCGGTGCTGGTCGTGCACGATCCGACCACCGCCGTCGACACCGTCACGGAGTCGCACATCGCGGCCCGGCTGCGGCGGCTGCGGCCCGACCGCACCACCTTCCTGGTCACCACGAGCCCCGCCCTGCTCGCCGAGACGGACCGGGTCGTCGTCCTCGACGGCGGCGCCGTCAGCGCGCAGGGCCGCCACCAGGACCTCGTCGCCGACGACACGGCCTACCGCGCGGCGGTGCTGGCATGACCGATCCCCACGCGATCAGCGCGCCCGACCCGGGCGCGGGCACCGAAGACGCAGCCGACGAAGGACAGAAGATGAGCGGACCGAGCACCCCGGAGCGCGAACTGCTGCCCACGGCAACCGGGGCGCAGACCGTCGGCGTGCTCGGCTCCCTGCTCCGCGGCCACCGGCTGCTGGCCGTCACCGCGCTGACCGTACTGGTCCTGGGCACGGGCGTCGGTCTGCTGACCGCTCCCCTGCTCGGGCGCATCGTCGACCTGGTCGTCGAACAGCGCGGCTCCGCCTCGCTGACCGTGCCGATGGTCCTCCTGCTCGTGGTGGCGGTGGCCCGCGGTGTCGCCACCGCGATCGGCAGTTCCCTGGTCGCGCGGCTCGGCGAGACGGTCCTGGCCTCTCTGCGCGAGCGGTTCATCGCGCGGGCCCTGCGGCTGCCCCTCGAACGCGTCGAGAAGGCGGGTTCCGGAGACCTCACCTCGCGGGTGACCCAGGACGTGACCGTCATCGCGCGGGCGGTGCGCCAGGCCCTGCCCGAGTTCGCCGGCGCCCTGCTCACCATCGCGCTGACCCTGGTCGGCCTGGCCGTACTGGACTGGCGGTTCCTCGCGGCGGTCCTGCTCGCCGTACCGGTCCACGTCCTGTCCGTCCGCTGGTACATCCCCCGCGCCTCCAAGGTGTACGCCGAGCACCGCGTGGCGACGGGAGCCCTGCAGCACCAGCTCCTCGACAGCATCGGCGGCGTGCGCACCGTACGCGCGTTCCGGCTGGGCGACCGGCACTCCCGGCTCCTGGAACAGCGGTCCCGGGAAGCCGTGGACCTCGCGCTGCGCGGCATCCGGCTCGTGTCCGGGTTCTTCTCGCGGCTCAACCTGGCCGAGTTCATCGGCCTGGCGGCGGTCCTGCTGACGGGGTTCTTCCTCGTCGACGACGGATCGGTGAGCATCGGCACGGCCACCGCGGCCGCGCTCTACTTCCACAGCCTCTTCAACCCCGTCAACGCCGCGCTCTTCCTCATCGACGAGGCGCAGTCGGCCGGCGCGAGCCTCGCCCGCCTGGTGGGCGTCTCCAGCCTGCCGGCCGAGCGGGAGGCCGCGGAGCGGACCGGCCGGATGGCCGGATCGGTCGAGGTCCGCGGCCTGAACCACGCGTACGTCCCGGGGCACCGGGTCCTGCGCGACGTCGACCTGGAGGTCGGCGACGGCGAGCGGGTGGCGCTGGTCGGGGCGAGCGGCGCCGGGAAGACCACGCTGGCGAAGCTCATCGCCGGCGTCCACGACCCGTCGGACGGCTCGATCGTCCTCGGCGGCGTGGACACGCGCGAACTCGGTCCCGGCGGGATCCGGCGGGCCGTGACCCTGATCTCCCAGGAGGTCCACGTGTTCGCCGGACCGCTCTGCGAGGACATGCGGCTGGCCCGGCCGGAGGCCACCGACGAGGAACTGCGCGCGGCGCTCGACCGGGTGGGCGCGCTGGAATGGGCGCTGGCCCTGCCGGAGGGGCTGGACACGGTGGTCGGAGAGGGCGGGCACCGGCTCACGGTGACCCAGGCCCAGCACCTGGCCCTGGCCCGCCTCGTCCTCGCCGACCCACCGATCGCGATCCTCGACGAGGCCACCGCCGACGCCGGCAGTGCGGGCGCCCGCGTACTGGAAACGGCCGCGCTGGCCGCCCTGGAGGGGCGCACCGGCCTGATGGTCGCCCACCGCCTCCCGCAGGCCGCGACCGCCGACCGCATCGTGGTCCTGGACGGGGGGCGGGTCGTGGAGACCGGCACGCACGACGAACTCGTCGCGGCGGGCGGCCGGTACGCCGACCTCTGGGCGGCCTGGTCCGCCAGCCGCACGGACCCGGGCGACGCGACGCTGCCCGGCCCCCGGAAGGCCTCGCCCCCGACGGCGTCGGCCCGCTGATCCGACGCCCGACCGGACGGCGCGGCTGAACCGCCGCCCGTACGACCGCATGCGGCCCGCGCCGTGTGCCGCTCCCCCGGCCCGGCGCCCGCCGGAGCCGGAGGACGGCACACGGCGCTTTCGCGTACCGGCGACCGGTGCCCCCGGACACGGAAGCCGCCCCCGGCGAGGAGGTGTCTCCCCGCCGGGGGCGGCGTCGTGGTGCCGGGCGGGTCAGCCCTGCAGGGCGACCAGGCTCGCGGGACGCAGGTCGGTCCAGCTCGTCTCGATGTACGTCAGGCAGGCCTCACGGGTGTCCTCGCCGAACACGGTCCGCCATCCCGCCGGCGCGTCGACGAAGGACGGCCACAGGGAGTGCTGGTTCTCGTCGTTGGCCAGGACCAGGAAGCGGCCCTGCGGGTCCTCGAACGGGTTGGTGGTCATGCGTTCTCACTCCTCGTGGACATAACGGTGAACAGCTCCGAGAGCGGCTGTCCGGGCTCGGCCACCACATGGCGCAGCAGCCGGTGAAGTTCTCCGGCCAGCCGGCGGGCCTTGGCCGCGCCGAGCAGGTCGGTGGCGTGGATCAGTTCGCAGTGCACCGGACCGTCGCCGCGCGGCTCGTAGAAGCTGAGCGTCAGCTCCGCCTTCGCCGAACCGGTGGGCACCGCGTGGAAGGATCCCACGCCGCCCTCCAACTGGCCGAGGTCCGCCTGCTCGTGGTGGATCACCATCACCTGCGGTCCCCCGGCGGGCAGGGCGGTGGCGCGGACGACCTCGTCGAACGGGACGTCCTGTCGGTCCAGGGCGCTGAGCGTGGTCTCCCGCACCCGGCGCAGCAGTTCGGCGAAAGTGGGGTCCCCCGCCGTGTCGGTGCGCAGCACCACGGTGTTGAAGAAGCAGCCGACCAGGCCGGCGAGCTGCTCCTCGCCGCGGCCGGCGACCATCGTACCGATGGGCAGGTCGGTGCCCGCGCCGTGGGCGGTGAGCAGGGCCGACAGCGCCGAGTGGAGCACCATGAACATGCTGGTGCCGGTGGCCCGGGCGAGCGCGTCCACGTCGGCGTGGAGCTGCTCGTCCAGGACGAAGGAGACGTAGTCGCCGCCCGGGCCGCGGACGTCCGGGGCCTTGGGGCGCGGTCGGTCCGCGGGGAGCGCCAGCTCCTGCGGGACGCCCTGGAGGTTCTGCCGCCACCAGGCGAGCTGGCGGCCGCCGGTGCTGGTGGGCTCGGCGAGGTCGCCGAGGACCTCCCGCGCCCAGGCCGCGTAGTCGGAGTAGCTGACGGGCAGCGGCTCCCAGGCCGGTGCCCGGCCCTGCTCGCGGGCCTCGTAGGCGGCGGTCAGGTCGCGGAACAGGGGGACGACGGACCATTCGTCCACCGCGAGGTAGTGCGCGGTGAGCAGCAGCGCCTGGTCGCCCCGGGCGCCGGTGAGGAGCGTGGCGCGCAAGGGCGCCTCGCGGGTCAGGTCGGGGTGGAGGGCGGCGAGTTCGGCGAGCCGGGCGTCGAGATCGGCGCAGCCCTCCGTCTCCAGCACCGGGTGCCCGGCGGACTGCCGGTGCACGGCGCCGTCCCGCTCGGTGAAGCGGGTGCGCAGCGGCTCGTGGCGGGTCACCACGTCGTCGAGGGCGGCGGCCAGGGCGGTCGCGTCCAGGGCGCCGGGCGACCGGAGCACCAGTCCGTGGTCGAAGCCGTCCCAGCGCCGGTACGCCGACCACTGCCAGCGCTGTACGGGGGCCGCAGCGGCGTCCGCGGGGGCCGGGCCGTCGGCCGGGCGCAGCGCCGGGCGTGCGGCGGCCGCGCCGTCGAGCTTGGCGGCGAGGCCGGCGACGGTCAGGGCGTCGAAGACGTCGCGGATGCTCAGCTCGACGCCGAACTCGGAGCGGATGCGGCCCAGGAGGCGCATCGAGGCCATGGAGTGGCCGCCGAGGGCGAAGAAGTTGTCGTGGACGCCGACTTCGTCGAGCTGGAGGATCTCTCCGAAGAGGTCCGCCAGCTTCGCCTGGGTGGCGCCCACCGGGCGAGCCCCGCCGGACATGCCGGACCAGTCGGGCGCGGGCAGCGCCTTGTGGTCGAGCTTGCCGTTCGGGGTCAGCGGCAGCGGCCCGTCGAGGACGACGACGAGCGCGGGGACCATGTACTCGGGCAGCTGGCCGGCGACGTGCGCCCGCACGTCCTGCGGGTCGAGGGCGCCGTGCTCCGGGACGACGTACCCGACCAGGCGGACGATGTCCCCCGCACGGTCCGGGACGACGGTGGCCTGGCCGACGCCGGGGTATCCGGCGAGCGCCGCCTCGATCTCGCCGAGTTCGATGCGGAAGCCGCGGATCTTCACCTGGGTGTCGACCCGGCCGAGGAAGTCGAGGTTGCCGTCGCGGCGCCAGCGGGCCCGGTCGCCGGTGCGGTACATGCGGCTGCCGGGCGCGCCGAACGGGTCGGCGACGAACCGTTCGGCGGTCAGCCCGAAGCGGCCGAGGTAGCCGCGGGCCAGGCCGCGGCCGGACACGTACAGCTCGCCGACGACGCCGGGCGGGACGGGCTGGAGCCGGTCGTCCAGGACGTAGGCGGTGGTGTTGGGGTCCGGGACGCCGATCGGCACGCGCGCTCCGGGGCGCAGCCGAGCGTCCCGGGACTCCCACAGGGTGGAGTTGACGGTGGCCTCGGTCAGTCCGTACGCGCAGATCAGGTTCGCGTGGGCGCCGAACCGCTCGAAGAGGTCCGGCGGCACGGTCTCGGTGCCGACCAGGACGGTCGAGCCCTCGGGCAGCACGCAGCCGGCGGGCAGCGCGGAGACCAGGGACGGCGGGAGGATCATGTGGCTGATCCGGTGCCGGGCGAGGAAGTCCGTGAGCGCGGGTCCGGCGACCCGGGCCTCGTCCGTGATGAGGACGAGGCGGCCGCCGTGGCAGAGCGCCATCGCGACCTCGAAGACGAACACGTCGAATCCGATGGAGGCGAACTGCAGGACGCTGCTGTCGGTTTCCAGGCCCATCCGGTCGACCGCGGTGGCGACCAGGCTGGCTATGCCCTCGTGGGGGACGACGACGCCCTTGGGGCGGCCGGTGGAGCCCGAGGTGTAGATGACGTACGCGGCCTGGTCGAGGGCCACCTGCGGGGCGGGCACGGCGGTTTCGGGCTGCCGTGCCAGGTCGGCGGCGGTGCCGTTCTCGTCGAGGAGCAGCACCGGGACGCCGGTGGCGGGGATCTTCCCGGCCACGGGCTCGGTGCCGACGACGAGGGTGGCCCGGGAGTCCTCGATCATGTAGCTGAGCCGGTCCGCGGGGTGGACCAGGTCGAGCGGCAGGAAGGCGGCGCCGAGCTTCAGGGCGGCGAGCACGGTGGCGATCATGTCCGCGGAGCGGGGCACGGCCACGCCGACCACGCTCTCCGTACCGACGCCCCGGGCGGCCAGCAGGTGGGCGATCCGGTTGGACCGGGCGTCCAGCGCGGCGTAGTCGAGGCGGGTGTCGCGGTCGACGACGGCGACCGCGCCGGGGCGCTCGGCGACGTGCCGGGCGAACAGGGCGGGCAGGGACAGCTCGTCGACCTCGCGCGGCGCGCCGTTGAAGCCCTCCAGGACCAGCGTCCGCTCGTCGCCCACGAGGAGCGGGGCGGCGGACACGGGCCGGTCGGGGGCGGCGGCGAGGGCGCCGGTGAGGGCCGCGAGGCGCTCGCCGATCAGTTCGGCGGTCTCCTGGTCGAAGAGTTCGGTGGCGAACTCCAGGCGGCAGACCAGGGAACCGCCGTCGCCGTCGGCCGCGGTCTCCTCGGTGAAGCTGAACACCAGGTCGAACTTGGCGGAGCGGATGCGGAAGGGCACGTGCTCCACGCCCAGGCCGGCCAGGTCCAGTTCGCCCTCGGTGCGGGCGTGGTAGCCGACCATCACCTGGAACAGCGGGTTGCGGGCCAGCGAGCGGGTGGGGTTGAGCTTCTCCACGACCGACTCGAAGGGCACGTCGGCGTGCGAGAACGCGGCCAGGTCGGTGTCGCGGACCCGGCCGAGCAGTTCGGTGAACGTGGGGTCGCCGCTGAGGTCGGTGCGCAGCACCAGGGTGTTGACGAAGAAGCCGACGAGGTCGTCGAGGGCCTCGTCGCCGCGGCCGGCGATGGGCGAGCCGAGCGGGATGTCGGTGCCGGCGCCGAGGCGGTGCAGCAGGGTCGCGACGGCGGCGTGGACCACCATGAACATGCTGACGCCGTTGTCCCTGGCGAGCCGCTTCAGGCCCTGGTAGGCCCGGCCGTCGAACGCGACGTCGAGTTCCGCGCCGGTGAAGGCGGGGCGGGCCGGACGCGGCCGGTCGGTCGGCAGTTCCAGTTCCTCGGGGGCGCCGTCCAGGGTGCGGTGCCAGTGGTCGAGCTGGCGGGCGGCCAGGCTCCGGGCGTCGGCCGGATCGCCGAGCAGCTTCTGCTGCCAGAGCGCGTAGTCGGCGTACTGGACCGGGAGCGGCTCCCAGGCGGGGGCGCGGCCGGAGCGGCGGGCGGCGTAGGCGGCGGCCAGGTCGCCGAGGAAGGGGCGGTCGGACCACTCGTCGGTGGTGATGTGGTGCAGGAGGATCACGACGACGTGCTCCTCGGGCGCCACCTCGACGAGGGTGGCGCGCAGCGGCAGCTCGGCGGCGAGGTCGAAGGGGCGGTTGACGGCCGCGTCGACGAGGGCGCCGACCTCCTCCTCGGTGGCGCGCAGGTGCTCGACCGGCGGCTGGGCCCGCCCGGCGGGCAGGACCCGCTGGCAGGCCCGGCCGTCGCGCTCGGCGAAGAGGGTGCGCAGGGCCTCGTGGCGGTCCGTGACGTCCGCGAGGGCGGCCCGCCAGGCGTCCACGTCGAGGTTCCCGCGCAGTCGCATGACCAGCGGGAAGTTGTAGGCGGCGGAGGTGTCCTCGATCTGCTGGATGACCCACAGTCGCTGCTGGGCGTGCGAGAGCGGCAGTTCGTCGGGACGCTCGCCGGCGACCAGGGCGGGGCGGGCGTCGCCCTGCGATCCGGCGGCGCGCTCGACGAGTTCGGCGACGGTCGGGGCCTCGAAGAGGTCGCGGATCGCGAGCTCCGCGGCGAGCGCGGTGCGGGCCCGGGCGATGAGCCGGGTCGCGAGCAGCGAGTGCCCGCCGAGCTCGAAGAAGTTGGCGTCGATGCCGACGCTGCCCTCCGCGAGGCCGAGGACCTCGGCGAACAGCGCGCAGAGGGTCTCCTCCTGCGGCGTCCGCGCGGACCGGCCGGCGCCGGCGCCGGCGAACTCCGGGACGGGCAGGGCCCGGGTGTCGAGCTTGCCGTTGACGGTCAGCGGCAGCGTGTCCACGGCCATCAGGGCGGCCGGGACCATGTAGTCGGGCAGGGTGGCCTTGAGGTGCTCGCGCAGGCTCTGGACGAGGGCCTCGCCGCGTTCGGCGGACTCCTCGGGAACCACGTAGCCGACGAGGCGCTTGCCGGCGGCCTGCTCGTTCACGACGACGGCGGCGTGGGCCACGTCGGGGTGGACGGACAGGGCGGTGGAGATCTCGCCGAGCTCGATGCGGTAGCCGCGGATCTTGACCTGGTCGTCGGTGCGGCCGAGGAAGTCGATCAGGCCGTCGGGGCGCTGGCGCACGAGGTCGCCCGTACGGTACATGCGCTCGCCGGGCGCGCCGAACGGGTCGGCGACGAACCGCTCGGAGGTGAGCCCGGGCCGGTCGTGGTAGCCGCGGGCCAGGCCGGTGCCGGCGATGTAGAGCTCGCCGGGGCAGCCGGGCGGGACCGGGCGCAGCATGGCGTCGAGGACGTAGCCGCGGGTGTTGCGGATGGGGCGGCCCACCGTGGGGGTCGGGCTGTCGGCGGTGGAGCCGCCGAGGGTGTTGATCGTGTACTCGGTGGGGCCGTACAGGTTGTAGCCGTAGGTGTCCTCGGTGTCGGCGAGGCGGGTCCACACGGTGTCGGAGACGGCCTCGCCGCCGAGCAGGACCAGCGCGGGCCGGTGCTTGCCCGCGCTCTCGTCCCGGTCGAGGAGTCCCTCCTCGATCAGCAGCTGGGCGTAGGTGGGGGTGACGTTGACGACGTCGATGCGGTGGTCGTCGCAGTAGGCGACCAGGGCCTCGGCGTCGCGGCGCAGTTCCTCGTCGCAGACGTGGACCTCGTGGCCCTCGACGAGCCAGAGCAGCTCCTCCCACGACATGTCGAAGGCGAAGGAGACGGTGTGCGCGATGCGCAGGCGGCGGCCGCCGGCCGCGGCGATCGCCGGGTCGAACACCTCCACCTGGTGGTTGAGCTGCATGTTCGTCAGACCGCGGTACGGGGTGACGACGCCCTTGGGCTTGCCGGTCGAGCCCGAGGTGTAGATGACGTAGGCGGGGTGCTCCAGGCGGCCCGCGACCGAGTGCGCGAACGCGGGGCGCTCGGCGTCGGTGACCTCGCCACCGGGGTGCGCGGCCAGCTCGGCGGCGACGGCCGGGTCGTCGAGGGCGACCTCGGGGGCGAGCGGTCCGGACGCGGCGTGCAGGGTCGGGGCGACCGCGAGGGTGGTGAGCAGGCACAGCGGCCCGGTGTCCTCGACCATCAGGCGCAGCCGGTCGGCGGGGTGGTCCAGGTCGAGCGGCAGGTAGGCGGCCCCGGTCCGCAGGACCGCGAACAGGGCGACGACCATCTCGATCGAGCGGGGCAGGGCCAGGGCCACGGTCCGCTCGGGGCCGGCGCCGCGGGCCAGCAGCAGCCGGGCCAGCCGGTTGATGCGGGCGTCGAGTTCGGCGTACGTGAGCGAGGTGTCCCCGAAGACGAGGGCGACGGCGTCGGGGGTGCGGGCGACCTGCGCGGCGAGCATGTCGGCGACGGTTTCGTCGGGGACCGGCTGGTTGGCGGCGGCCCAGGCGGCGGTCAGCTCGGCGTGCTCGTCGGGGAGCAGCAGGTCGAGGGTGCCGACCGGGGCGGTGAGGTCGCCGAGGAGGCGCTCCACCAGGGTCCGGTAGCGGTTCAGGGTGGCGGCGGCCCGGTCGTCGTCGACGAGGTCGGGCCGGTACTCCAGCTTGACCTGGACGCGCTCGGCCGGGTTGACGATCAGGGTCATCGGGTAGTGCGTGGAGTCGACGCTGCCGACTCCGGTGATGCCGTGGCGGTCGGTGAGCTCGCGGAAGGCGCCCTCGTCGGCGAAGTTCTGGAGCACGTACAGGGTGTCGAAGAGGACCGGGTGGCCGCCGGCCCGCTGGAGCTCGGCGAGGCCCAGGTACTCGTGGTCCATCAGCGCCATGCGCTCGGACTGGACGCGCCGCAGCAGGTCCGCGACCGTCTCCTCGGGGCGCAGGGCGATGCGCAGCGGGACGGTGTTGAGGAACATGCCGATGGTCGACTCGGCGCCGGGCACCTCGGCGGGGCGGCCGGCGACGGTCGCGCCGAACACCACGTCGCTGCGGCCGACGGCGGCGGAGAGCACCAGGGCCCAGGCCGCCGACAGCACCGCGTTGATGGTGAGGCCGTGGGCGCGGGCACGGCCGCGGAGCCGGTCGCTGAGGTCGGCGCCGAGGTCGAGGGAGTGACGGCGGGGGATCGTCGGCTCGCCGCCGCGGTCCTTGGCGACGAGGGTGGGCTCGTCGAGGCCGGCGAGCGCGGTGCTCCAGGTGGCGCGGGCCGCGTCGAAGTCCTGGTCGGCGAGCCAGCTCAGGTAGTCGCGGTAGCTGCCGGGGGCGGCGAGGCCGGTGTCGTCTCCGGCCGCCGCGTAGAGGGCCAGCAGCTCGTCGAGGAACAGGGACTGGGACCAGCCGTCCCAGGCCACCAGGTGGTGGCTGAGCATCAGGCGGTCGGTGTTCTCGGTGAGCCGGATGAGCTGGAGCCGGAACAGCGGGGGCGCGGCCAGGTCGAAGCGGCGCAGCCGGTCGGCGTCGGCGATCTCGGTGAGGCGGGCCTGTCGCTGCTCCTCGGTGAGGCCGGTCAGGTCGGTCTCGGTGAGCGGGACGGGGACCTCGCCGGCCGGGCCGACGAACTGCACGGGCGCGGGGAGCCCCTCGGAGGTGATGCCGGCGCGCAGGCCGGAGTGCCGGGCGAGCAGGGCGGCGCAGGCGGTGCGCAGCCGCTCCAGGTCCAGGCGGTGGCCGAAGTCGAAGCAGTCCTGGGCGGTGTAGACGTCCAGGCCGTCGGTGTCGTAGCTGGCGTGGAAGTGGATGCCCTCCTGCAGCGGGGACAGCGGCCAGATGTCGGCGACGGGGACCGGGCTGGTCTGCTGGACCCGGTCGATCTCGCCCTGGGTGAGCCGGACCAGGGGCAGGTCGGAGGGGGTCAGCGCGCCGGTGGCGGAGCCGGAGCCGGCGGCCTGGGCGATGAGCTCGCGCAGGGCCTCTGCCCAGGCCAGGCCGAGGGCGCGGACGTCGTCCTCGCCGAGGGTCCGGTCCGCCGGCCAGGTCCAGGTGGCCCGCAGCTCGGGACCGTGCGGGGTCTCCGCGCAGACCGCGTTGACCTGGAGCGGGTACGGCATGGCGAGGTCGGCGTCCGCTTCCACGGACAGGGCGTCGGACTCGGCGGCGGGCGCCCAGTCGACGGCCTGGTCGGCGGGCAGCCGGCCGAAGTAGTTGAACAGCACCTGGGCGGTGGACAGCTGGGCGAAGACCGGGGCGAGCTGCGGGTTGAGGTAGCGCAGCATGCCGTATCCGGCGCCGGAGTCGGGGGCCGAGCGGACGGCCTCCTTGACCGCCTTCAGGGTGCCGAGGGCGCCGTCGGCGGCGGGCAGCCGGACCGGGTGCAGGCCGGTGAACCAGCCCACGGTGCGGGACAGGTCCAGGGCGGTGCCGTCGCGGCCGTGGCGTTCGAGGTCGACGAGCAGGTCGCCCGCCGCGTCGCCGCCGCGGCCGGACTGCCAGCGGGACACCGCGAGGCGCAGGGCGGCGAGGAGCACCTCGGTGACGTCGGCTCCGGCGCCGGCGGGGACGGCCGTCAGCAGGGCGCGGGTCTCGTCGGTGGTGAGGGTGACGGTGTGGTCCCGGGCGGAGCCGGCGGTGCCGGACCGGTCGGCGCCGGGGACCAGCTCGGCGCCGGGGGCCAGGGTCTTGGCCCAGTAAGGGAGTTCGGCCTGCCGCTGCGGGGAGGTGGCCTGTTCGGCGACCTCCCGGGCGAAGCGGCGCAGGGAGGTCGGTACGGGCTCCAGCTCGGGGCGCTGCCCCTGGAGCACGGCGTCCCAGGCGGCGGCGAGGTCGCCGAGCAGGACGCGCCAGGACACGCCGTCGACGACCAGGTGGTGGACGACGAGCAGCAGCCGGCCGGACAGGCCGGCGCCGGCGTCGAACCAGACGGCCTGGAGCATCACGCCGGTGTCGGGGTCCAGGCGGCCGGCGGCCGCGTCCGACTCGCGGGTGATCAGGGCGCGCAGGGCGGTGTCGTCGAGTCCGGTGGCGTCGGCGCGGCGCAGTACGGCGGCGGCGTCGACGCTGCCGGCGGGGCTGGTGGCGGCGGACCACAGGGCCGGGATGGCGGGGCCGAGGTCCATGCGGGTCAGGGAGGTCCGCAGGCCGTCGTGGTGGTCCAGTACGGCCTGCAGGACGCGGGTCAGCCGGTCGGTGTCGGCGTCCGCGGGTGCCTGGAGCAGCATAGACAGGTTGAAGCGGCCGATGGGTCCGCCGTCCTCGCGGAGCTGGTGGACGATCGGCAGCAGGGTGATGTCGCCGACGCCGTCGGTGTCGGCGGCGGGAGCGGCGGCGGCGTCCGCGCCGCCGGTGGCGGCGGCGAGGGCGGCCGGCGTGCGGTGCTCGAAGACCTCGCGGGGGCTGACCGACAGGCCGGCCTTGCGGGCGCGGCTGGAGACGGACATGGAGAGGATGCTGTCGCCGCCGAGCATGAAGAAGTCCTCGTCGGCGTCGACCGCGTCGAGGCCGAGCACCTCGGCGAAGATCGTGCAGAGCTGCTGCTCGCGGCCCTCTCGCGAGGAGCCGCGGGCGGTGCTGCGGCGGACCGCCGGGGCGGGCAGGGCCTTCAGGTCGGTCTTGCCGCCCGGGGTGAGCGGGAGCGCGTCGAGGGCGACGAAGTGGCTGGGCACCATGGGCGCGGGGAGCGTTCCCGTCAGGGCGGTCCGCACGGCCTCGGTGTCGAACGCGTCGGCCGCGCCTGCCCGGGCCGGGACGAGGTAGGCGACGAGCTGCTTGACGCCGCGCTCGTCGTCGCGGGCGACGACCACCGCGTCGGCGACGAGTCGCTGGTCCCGCAGGCGGGCTTCGATTTCCCCGAGTTCCACTCGGTTTCCCCTGATCTTGACCTGGTGGTCGGTGCGCCCGAGGTAGGTGAGCACTCCGTCCGCGCTGAACTGGACCATGTCTCCGGTGCGGTACATCCGCGCGCCGGGAGTGCCGAACGGGTCGGCGACGAAGCGTTCCGCGGTGAGCGCGGTGCGTCCGTGGTAGCCGCGGGCGAGCTGGTCGCCGGCGAGGTAGAGCTCGCCCGGTTCGCCCGGGGCCACCGGCCGCAGGTACCGGTCGAGGACGTGCAGCCGGGTGTTCCAGACGGGCCGGCCGATCGGCACGGTGGCCGCTCCGGCGCTCTCGCCGC
This sequence comes from Streptomyces sp. NPDC048461, assembly GCF_055587105.1. Classification (NCBI taxonomy): domain Bacteria; kingdom Bacillati; phylum Actinomycetota; class Actinomycetes; order Kitasatosporales; family Streptomycetaceae; genus Streptomyces; species Streptomyces sp. NPDC048461. The sequence goes on from NZ_JBVJGW010000013.1 coordinate 58,792, forward strand.
CCGCCCGCCAGCTGGTGACCTGGATGACGGCCTCGGTGGGCCCGTACACGTTGTGCAGGGGGACGCCGGTGCGGTCCTGCCAGCGGCGGGCGAGCGGGACGGGCAGGGCCTCGCCGCCGCTGAAGGCGCGGCGCAGGGTCGTCCACCAGGGGGCGCCGTCCGCGTCCTCGGCGAGCAGGGCGGTGTACAGGGACGGCACGAGGTCGACGTTGGTGACCCGCTCGGTGCGGATCAGCTCGGCGAGGTAGGCGGGGTCGCGGTGCCCGTCGGGCCGGGCGACGACCACGGTGCCGCCGGTGAGCAGGGGGACGAAGATCTCCTGGACGGAGGGGTCGAAGCTGGTCGAGTACTGGTGCAGCACCCGCTCGCCGGGGCCGAAGCCGAACTCCTCGGCGGTCCAGGCCAGCTGGCCGACGACGGCCCGGTGCGGGACGACGACGCCCTTGGGCAGGCCGGTGGAGCCGGAGGTGTACATCACGTACGCGGCGCCGTCGGGGTCGACGGGGGCGAGCGCGCCCGTCGCGGGGGCGGCCACGGCCGCTTCGGGGCCGTCGAGGAGGACGGGGGCGACCCCGTCGAGGGCGGGCAGCTTCGCCAGGGAGCGCGCGGTGGCGACGACGGTGCGGGCACCGGAGTCGGACAGCATGTGGCGGACCCGGTCGGCCGGGTAGTCGACGTCGACGGGCAGGTAGGCGGCGCCGGCCTTCATGACGCCCAGCAGGGCGACGAGGGTCTCGGCGGACCGGGGCACGGCGACGGCGACCACGGATTCGGCGGTGACGCCGCGGGCGGCGAGCCGGTGCGCGAGCGCCTCGGCGCGGGCGTCGAGTTCGGCGTACGAGGTGTGGCCGTCCTCGTGGACGAGCGCGACGGCGTCGGGGGTGCGGCGCGCCTGCTCGGCGAAGGCGCCGTGCACGGTGCCCGCGGTCAGCTGCCGCTCGGCTCCGGCGAGGGCGGCGAGGGTGCTGCGCTGCTCCTGCGCGGACTGCGCGGCGAGCCGGCCGACCGGCAGGTGCGGGTCGGCCGTGACCTGTTCCAGCACGGCGAGCAGCCGGTCGGCGAAGCGGGCGGCGGCGCGGGCGTCGAGACGGGCCGGGTCGTGGTCCAGCTGGAGCCGCAGCGCCGTGCCGGGCAGCACGGTGAGGGCGAGCGGGTAGTGCACCGCGTCGCGGATCTCGGATCCGAGGATGCGGATGAGGCCCCGCGGGTCGGCGGCGGCGCCGGCCTCGGGGAGGTTCTCGACGACGACGAGGGCGTCGAAGAGGTCGCCCCGGCCGACGGCCCGCTGGATCTCGGCGAGTCCGAGGTGCTGGTGGTCCAGCAGGTCGGCCTGGCCGTCCTGGAAGGCGGTGAGGACCTCGGCCAGGGTCTGCTCGGGGCGCCAGCCGAGCCGGGCGGGCACGGTGTTGATGAGCAGGCCGACCAGGTTCTCGATGTCCTGTACGGGGGCCTGGCGGCCGGAGACGGTGGTGCCGAGGACGAGGTCCTGGGCGCCGACGACGTCGCCGAGCACGAGGCCGAACGCGCCCTGCACGACGGCGGCGAGGGTCAGCCCGAGGCGGCGGGTCGCGGCGGTGAGCGCGGCGGTCCGGTCGGCGGACAGCTCCACGGTGACCCGGCCGGAGGCGGCGCCCGGGGTCTCGCCGGCGCGGAAGGGGAGACCGTCGGTCGCGTCGAGGCCGGCCAGGGCGTCGCGCCAGGCCGCGCGGGCCGCGTCCCGGTCGAGGCCGGCCAGCCAGCCGGTGTACGCCCGGTAGGCGGGGTCCGCCGCGGTCGCCCCGGCGGGGGCGCCGGGGCGGTAGCCGTCGAGCAGTTCCCGCATGACCAGGGAGACGGACCAGCCGTCGACGACGATGTGGTGCATGGTCAGGATCAGGACGGAGCGCTGCGCGCCGAACCGGACCAGGGCCGCGCGCATCAGCGGCGGGGCGCCGAGGTCGAAGCCGCGGGCGCGTTCGGCGGAGGCGGCCTCCAGGGCGGCGGCCGCCTGCCGGGCCGGGTCCTGGCCGGTCAGGTCGGTGAACCGCCAGGGCAGGGCGACGTCGGCGCCGATGACCTGGACGACGGGGCCGTCGGGGTGCTGGCGGAAGGCGGCGCGCAGCAGCGGGTGGCGGTCCAGGAGCCGCTGGACGGAGGCCCGGAGGGCCTCGGGGTCGACGTCCCCGCCGAGCTCGACGGCGTCCTGGACGGCGTAGCCGTCGGCGCCGCCCCGGTCCATGGCCGCGTGGAAGTAGAACCCCTCCTGGAGCGGGGTGGCCGGGACCACGTCCAGCAGGTCGCCGATGCCCTCGGCGAACGCGGCGCGGTCCCCGTCGGCGAGCGGGACCAGGGAGAACGGTTCGGGCAGCGGGGCGGCGGTCCGCGGCGCGTCCGGGGCGGCCGCGGCCGCGCGGGCCAGGGCCGCGACGGTGCGGAGCCGGAACACCTCGCGGGGGCTGATCGCGAGGCCGGCCGCCCGGGCGCGGGTGACGAGCTGGATGGCGACGATGCTGTCCCCGCCGAGCTCGAAGAAGCTGTCGTGGACGCCGACCGACGGCAGTCCGAGGACCTCGGCGAAGAGCGCGGCGAGGGCGGTCTCGGCCGGGGTCGTGGGGGCCGCGTCGCCGGTCAGGGCGGTCCACTGCGGGTCGGGCAGGGCGCGGGCGTCGAGCTTGCCGTTGGGCGTGAGCGGCAGCGGGCCGTCCATGCGGACCACGGCCGAGGGGACCATGTGGTCGGGCAGGCCCTGGGCGACTTCGGCGCGGGCCGCGGTGACGGCGGCCTCGGCTCCGGCGGTGTCCAGGGAGGCGTCCGCGACGAGGTAGGCGACGAGCCGCTTGGCGGCGCGCTGGTCCTCGCGGACGAGGACGGCGGCCTGGGCGATGCCCGGGCAGGCCATGAAGGCGCTCTCGATCTCGCCCGGTTCGATGCGGTGGCCGCGGATCTTGATCTGGCCGTCGGCGCGGCCGAGGAAGTCGAGGTTGCCCTCGGCGGTCCAGCGGACCCGGTCGCCGGTGCGGTACATGCGGGTGCCGGGCTCACCGAAGGGGTCGGCGACGAAGCGCTCGGAGGTCAGGCCGAAGCGGCCGAGGTAGCCGCGGGCCAGGCCGCGGCCGGCGACGTACAGCTCGCCCTCGACGCCGACGGGCACGGGCCGCAGCGCGGAGTCCAGCACGTACGCCCGGGTGTTGGGGTCGGGTTCGCCGATCGGGACGGGTCCCTGCCAGTCGGGGCGGGCGAGCCAGAGGGTGGAGTTGACGCTCGCCTCGGTGAGGCCGTAGGCGACGACGATCTGCAGGCGGTGCGACCAGCGGGCGATCAGCTCGCTCGGGACGGCTTCGGTGCCGACGACGAGCACGCAGCCCTCGGGCAGTTCGCAGTCCTGCGGCAGCGCCGACACCAGCGACGGCGGCAGGATCATGTGGGTGGCGCGGTGGGCCGCGATGTAGTCGGTGAGGGCGGGGCCCGCGACGCGGCGCTCGGTGGGCACGACGATGATCCGGCCGCCGACGCACAGCGACATGACCAGGTCCCAGACCGTCACGTCGAAGCCGACGGAGGCGAACTGGACGACCCGGCTGTCCGGGCCGATGCCTATGCGCTCGGTGGCGGTGGCGATCAGGCTGCCGATGCCGTCGTGGGGGACGACGACGCCCTTGGGGCGGCCCGTGGAGCCGGAGGTGTAGATGACGTACGCGGCCCGGTCGAGCGGGATGTCCAGGCCGAGGGCTGCCGGTTCCTGCGCGGCGAGGGCGGCGGCGGTCCGCGGGTCGTCGAGCCGGAGCAGTTCCAGGCCGGGGAGCTCCGGCAGGCCCTCGGCCTGCTCCCGGGCGGTGACGACGGTACGGGCGCCGGCGTCCCGGAGCATGTACGCGAGGCGGTCCTGCGGGTGGTCGGAGTCCAGCGGCAGGTAGGCGGCGCCGGTCTTCATCACGGCGAGCAGGGCGGTGACGAGCTCGGGCGAGCGCGGCAGGGCCACGCCGACGACGTCCTCGGCGCCCACGCCGCGGGCGGCGAGGAGGCGGGCGAGCCGGTTGGCGGCGGCGTCGAGCTCCGCGTAGGTCAGCTCGGTGTCCTCGCAGACCAGGGCGACGGCCCCGGGGTTGCGGTCCACTTGTGCCTCGAAGGCGGCCGGCCAGGACAGTTCGGGGGAATCGCTCGGGGAGGTGCCGAAGTCCACCAGCAGCCGCTCGCGTTCCTCGGCGGTGGTGAGTTCGAGCCGGCCCACGGGCCGGCCGGGGTCCTCGGCGAAGGCGTCGAGGAGGATGCCGAAGCGCTCCTGGTGGGCGACGAGCGCGTCCTCGGTGCACTGGTCGGCGTCCGCGTCGAAGAGGACGCGGACGGCGCCGCGCACGGATTCGCCGACGCTGACGGCCAGGTCGCTGACCGCGCCCATCCACTGGGGGCGCAGGTCGGACTGGTGGTCGCGGAAGTGCAGCCAGTCGGTGCCGGGGAGGATGTTGACAGTGGGGCCGACGAGCTCGGCCACGCCCTCGACCAGGCCGAGTTCCTTGGCCAGGTCCTCGGCGCGGTAGCGGCCGTGGGTGACGGCCTCGGCGATCCGCGCGTGGGTCTGGGCGAGCAGCTCGGCGACGGTCGTGCCGGGGCGCACGGTCAGCCGCAGCGGCACGATGTTGGAGACCATGCCGGGGACGCCGAGGATGGCGCGGTCCCGGCGGGTGGTGACGGGCAGGCCCAGGACCAGGTCCTGTTCGCCGGTGGTGCGGTGCAGGTACGCGGCCACGGCGGCGACCAGCAGGGCGGACAGCCGGACCCCGGACGCCTGGGCGGCGGCCCTGAGCCGGTCGGTGCCGGCCGCGCTGAGTTCGGTGGTGCGCCGGTAGCGGCGCGTGATGATCTTGTTGCCGGGCTCGACCAGGCGGACCGGCTGCGGCCGGTCGGCGAGGCGTTCCAGCCAGTACGCGCGGTCCTCGGCGTACGTCTCGGAGGCGCGGTAGGCCGCCTCGGAGGCGACGAGCCGAGTCACGTCCCAGTCGACGGGGGCGAGCTCCGGGGTACCGGTGTAGAGCTCGCCGGCCCGCCGGGAGAGCAGGCCGATGCTCTGGCCGTCGATGACGAGGTGGTGGTAGCACTGGTACCAGAGCACCCGGTCGTCGGCGAGCCGGATCAGGGTGTGGGAGAACAAGGGGCCGTCCGCGAGGGCCAGGGGGCGGGCCCGGTGGGCGCCCATCCATTCCCAGGCCGCGCCCTCGGGGTCGGCTTCGGCGCGCAGGTCGACGACGGGGACGTCGACGGGCATGCGGCGGGGGTACTGGCGGGGGCTGCCGTCCCCGGTGGTCGCGAAGACGACGTGGAGGCAGTCCGCCTCCTCGACCACCTGCCGCACGGCGGCGGTCAGGCGGTCGAGGTCGACGTCACCGCGCAGTTCCAGGGTGAACGAGACGTTGAAGGCCGAACTGTCCGGCTCGATCTGCTGGGCGAGCCAGATTCCGGATTGTCCACCGGTGACGGGTGTCCCGGCGGCAGCGGTCCGGTCCGAGTCGGTGTCCATCATCGTTCAGTAGGCCTTTCCCTGGTCCTGCGCGTCGTTGACTGGTCGTTACTTGATGGCTTCGAGCTTCGGGACGACCTGGTCGATGGCGTACGGGATGCTCAGCACGGTGTTGAAGGAGAGCGCGGCGCCGATGTCCGGGGTCTCGTACGGCAGGAACAGGTCGCGCTTCTCCTGGTTGACCTTGGTCTTCGCGTACAGCGGGTCGGCCTTCATCGCCGCTTCGGTGTCCGGGGTGCCCAGCCACACCGTGCGGTCGGCCTCCATCACGTCGAACCGCTCGGAGCTCAGGTCGGCGATGTTGTCCTTGCCCAGCGCCGTGCGGTACGTCTCGGAGGTCGTGAAGCCCATCTCGCTCAGGAAGATGACCTTCGGGTCCTTCGGCGAGAACGCGGAGAACTTGCCGGGCTCGACGGGCTCGCCCACCGCGACCGTCTTGTCCTTCCACTCCGGGTGCTTGTCCCGGACCGCCTTGAACTTCTCGTCGATGCCCGCGATCAGCTTCTGCGTCTCGGCGTCCTTGCCCAGCGACTTGCCGATCTGCTGCGTCATCACCTGCCACGTCGCCTGGTAGTCCTCGGCGCCCTTGGGCTGCGCGACGACCTTGGCGATCTTGGAGAGCGTGTCGTACTGCTCCTTCTTCATCCCCGAGTACTGGGCGATGATCAGGTCCGGCTTCAGCGCCGCGATCTTCTCCATGTTGTACTCGTCGCGCTCACCGACGACCTGCGGCGGCGTGGAGCCCCACAGGTCCTTCGACCACTGCCACTTGCCGTACGGGGTCTCCTTGAACCAGTCCACCGCGCCGACCGGCTTCACGCCGAGGGCGAGGACCGCGTCCTGGTCGGACAGACCGAGCGTGACGACCTTCTTCGGCTCGGCGTCGATCGTCGTCGACCCGTACTTGTGCTCCACGGTGACCGGGAAGGCCGCCGAGGACTTGTTGCCCGCGTCGGCGGACGGCTTGGACTCGGACTTCTCCTCGCCGCCACCGCACGCGCTCAGAACGAGTGCGGCGGCGGCCGCGACGGCCACGCGGGGAAGGTTTCTGACGATCCTCGTCAGCGCGGGGCGGGAACCAACGGACACGGGTGTTCCTTTCACGGGGTGTGCACAGTGCATGCCTCACGCCCGGCAGGACGGCGCTGCCAGGCAGGAGGAGGGGGCGGGGCGGGAGACTAGTTGGAGGTGCCGATCCCGTCGGCGACGAGCTGGGCTTCGCCGACGGCCGGCTTCGGAGTCCGGTCGATGACCGACTCCAGGATCTCGCCGACCCGGATCGCGGTGTTGGACAGCAGGGAGGAGGTGATGCCGTGCGTGTGCTCGGTACCGCCCTGGAGGTAGATGCCGCAGCGCAGCGCCGGGTCCGTCGTGATGCGGTAGTCGCGCTCCACGCGGACGCGGCCCTCGTCGTCGCGGTGGCAGAACCCCTCGACCTCACCGAGGAGGCCGAGGGAGTCCGCCGGCCGGTACCCCGTGGCGTAGACCACGATGTCGGCGTCGAGGGGAGTCTCCTCGCCGGAGACCAGGGACTCGACGGTCACCTTGACGCCGTCGGGCGTCTCGACGACGTCGGAGAGGCGGGAGACGTTGAGGAAGCGCAGCCGCTCCTCGCCGAGGACCTTCTCCTGGTACGACTGGCGGTACAGGTCGTCGATCAGGTCGATGTCCACCACGGAGTAGTTGGTGTTGCCGTGGTAGTCCATCAGCCTGTTCTTGACCTCGCCGGGGGCCGTGTAGTACTCGTCCACGGCGGCGGGGTCGAAGATCCGGTTGGCGAACTTGCTGTCGTCCGCAGGGCTGTAGCCGTAGCGGGCGAACACCGCGCAGACCTCGGCCTCGGGGAAGCGGCGGTGCAGGAACGCCACGTTCTCCGCGGCGCTCTGGCCGGCGCCGACGACGACGAACCGGGACGGGTCGGTGCCGTCCAGGTCGTCCACCCGGCGCAGCAGGTCGGAGTTGTGCCACACGCGCTCGGTGCGCTCGACGCCCTCGGGCATGTACGGGCGCAGGCCGGTGCCGATGACGAGGTTGCGGGCCCGGTGGGTGACCAGTTCCTCGCCGGAGCGGGCGGTGACGTCCACGTACTCGATGACGCCGTCGCGCACGACGGGCCGCACGGCGACCACTTCGTGTCCGTAGGACACCATGTCGTCGACCTTGGCCGCGGCCCACTCGAAGTAGTCGTGGAACTCCACGCGCAGCGGGAAGAGGTTCTTGTGGTTGACGAAGTCGATCAGCCGTCCCTTGCTCTGCAGGTAGCAGAGGAAGCTGTACTCGCTCGACGGGTTCCGCAGCGTCACCAGGTCCTTCAGGAACGACACCTGCATGGTCGCGTCCTCGAACAGCATGCCGCGGTGCCAGCCGAAGCGCGGCTGCTGCTCGAAGAAGTGGGCCGTCACCGCCTCTTGCCTGTCGACGCGAGCATTGTGCTCGGTGAGCGCGATCGCCATGGCCACATTGGACGGCCCGAAGCCGATGCCTATGAGGTCGTGGATCACCGGTGCGTCAGCAGGAAGAGCCTGTGACATGTCACTCCGATCATGCGAGACAGCCGCCTGGGAGGCGCGAGGAGAATCTTGGGCAGGGCATGCCGACGAGCAGCAGGCCGAGCGAACTTAGGTAAAGCTAACCTGATCACGCCACCCTGTCGACCAGGCAAACCAGGCAAAGCGGCCATTATGACTGCAAACAGAGCCTAGAATCCGGCACGTTGCATCCTTAGGTAAGGCTTGCTTTACTTTCTGGTGATCTATTGCTCTCCAGAGGAGGAACCCCATGCGGGTCGTCATGTTCGGTTATCAGACCTGGGGCCACCGCACCCTGCAAGCGCTCCTGGACTCCGAGCACGACGTGGTGACGGTCGTCACCCACCCCAAGAGCGAGCACGCCTACGAGAAGATCTGGAGCGACTCGGTCGCGGACCTGGCCGAAGCGCACGGCGTCCCCGTGATCATCCGCAACCGCCCCGACGACGAGGAGCTGTTCACGCTCCTCAAGGAGGCGGACCCGGACATCATCGTGGCGAACAACTGGCGCACCTACATTCCGTCGCGCATCTTCGACCTCCCGCGCCACGGCACCCTCAACGTCCACGACTCGCTCCTGCCGAAGTACGCCGGCTTCTCCCCGCTGATCTGGGCCCTCATCAACGGCGAGTCCGAAGTCGGCGTGACCGCGCACATGATGGACGACGAGCTCGACGCCGGTGACATCGTCCTCCAGCAGGCGGTCACCGTCGGCCCGGCCGACACCGCGACCGACCTCTTCCACAAGACGGTCGACCTGATCGCCCCGGTCACCGTCGGCGCGCTGGCCCGCATCGCCGCCGGCGAGACGGAGTTCACCAAGCAGGACCGCTCACAGGCCAGCTTCTTCCACAAGCGCGCCGAGGACGACATCCGCATCGACTGGAACTGGCCGGCGGACGTCCTGGAGCGCCTCGTGCGCGCCCAGTCCGCCCCGTACCCCAGCGCGTTCACCTACCACAAGGGCAAGCGGCTGGAGATCGTGACCGCCGTGGTGTCCGAGGGCCGCTACGGCGGCACGCCCGGCCGCATCTTCTACCGCGAGGGCGAGGGCGTGGCGATCGTCGCCGGAGCCGACGCCCGCACCGGCCGCAACCACGGCCTGGCCATCACGCGCGTGCGCACCGAGGAGGGCCGGGAGATGCCCGCCCTCGAATACTTCACCTCCATGGGCGGCTACCTCACCACCCGCCCCTGACCCACGGCGCCACCGGACCCGCAGCCGCGCCGCGCTCCCCCCGCCCGCCCGCCGGTACGACACCGGCCGGCGGGCCGTCAGCCGCAGCGCAGCGCGGCGTACAGGTCGACCTTGTGGTCGAGGCGGGTGAGGTCGCGGCCCGTGAGGACCTCGACCCGGTCGATCCGGTAGTGGACGGTGTTCACGTGCAGGTGCAGGGCTTCCGCCGTGCGCGTCCACGAGCAGTTGTGGGCGAGGAAGACCTCCAGGGTCTCGCGCAGCATCCCCTCCCCCAGCGCCCCCAGGATCCGGGCGGCGAACACCGTGCGCACCTCGGCCGGCACTCCGGCCAGCAGTTCCGAGAGGGTGTCCAACTGCTCGGCCCCGCGCACCGGAACGGATGGGTCCGCCGCCGCCAGCGCGTACCGGGCCTGGCTCAGGGACACCCGCAGCCCCTCGGCTCCGGGGGCCGGCGCGCCGACGCCCAGGCGCAGGTCGGCCTCCGCCTCCCCGCACGCCTGGAGCAGCGGCCACACCGGGCGGAGCCGGGCCGCCGTGTCTGCTTCCGCGCCCGGGGGCTCGTACAGCACCGCGGTCGTCCCGCCCACGGCGTACGGGATCCCCTCCAGGTGGGCCAGCGCCTCGGCCAGGGCGTCGCCCGAGGTGGCCGCCAGCACGCGGTACGGGCCGCCCGGCGGCAGTCCGGCGGCGGCGAGGGCCTCCTCCAGCACCCCGGGGTCGGCCGGACCCTCCCCGTCCAGCAGCGCGAGGAGCTCCTCGCCCGCGGCCCGGACGGCGGCGGCCCGGCGGGCCTGCTCCTCCCGATGCCGGGCGAGGACCTCGGCGATCTCGTGCAGTACCCGCGGAGGGGCCGCGTCCGGGTCGGGCAGGTGCAGGTGCCAGGCGTCGTACGGACTGCTCTCGGTCTCGACGCGCAGCCGGACCCCGCCCCGCGCGGGTGCCGACGCCGCCCGACCGGCGGGCAGCGCGGGGGCGGACGGGGTGCGGGCCACCGTACGGCCGCTCGCGGTCAGCAGGTAGCCGCTCACCCGGCCGAGGTGGGCGCAGGCCCGGTCGAGGAGTTCGGCGGGACCGGCCCCGCTCTCCAGCAGTCGGCTCAGCTCGGCGCGCACGTTCTCGGGCAGGGCGAACGTCCGGTTGGGGCGGCGGCTCAGGTCGCCCCACTGACGCAGGTACACGGCCTCGGTCACGGCCCGGAAGCTGGTGGTCGCGGGCACGGCCGCGACGGGCATCCGGTGGGCGCGGCAGGCGGCGACGAGCTCGTCGGGGACCCTGCCGTGGGTCTCCTCGCCGGCCAGCAGGGCGGTGGCCCCGGCCTCCGCGAGGGCGGCCACGAAGCGGTCCGCCTTCGCCGGATCGCCCGGCGACCACCACACGAGCCCGCTGAGGACGAGCTCTCCGGGGCCGAGGAAGCGGCCCGGGTCCTCCAGGTCGGTGGCGGTGACCCCGCTGATGTCCTGGCCGAGAAGGGCTTCCTCGCCCCAGAGCAGGGTGAGGCCGAGATTCTCGGACTGCAGCAGGTCGAGGACGTGCATGGCGGGACTCCTTGCGGTGGGCCGTACCCCACATTCGCGAGGTGAATACGAGGATGGCCATCGTAAATGCAAGTTCAAGTGCCTGTATGACCTCTTGGTTGATCGTCCAGGATCGGCGGCCGGGAGGCGCCGGGATTCCGTGGCGGGGACCAGTCGTTTCGGCCCCGCCGCGTTGCTTCACTGGCGGGAACCCGCGGTTCCCCTCCGTCGGGCGGGAAAGGCCGGTGGCTGGCATTGGATCTCAACACGGTGCTCGACGTGCGCGACGCCCGGCGCCGCGAACCGTGGCGTCCCGGCGACGCCTGGCTCGGCGGCGGCACTTACCTGTTCTCCGAGCCCCAGCCGCACGTCCGGCGCCTCGTCGACCTCTCCCGGATGGGCTGGCCCCCGCTGTCCTGGCAGCGCGACGGCTCCCTCGACATCGCCGCCACCTGCACCATCACCGAGCTGTCGCGGTTCGCCCGGAGCCTGCCGGCGGCCGCGGCCCCGCTCTTCGAGCAGTGCTGCCGCGCCTTCCTGGCCAGCTTCAAGATCTGGAACATGGCGACCGTCGGCGGCAACCTGTGCAACGGCCTCCCCGCCGGTCCGATGATCTCCCTGGCCGCCGGCCTCGACGGCACCGCCCTCCTCCAGGCCCAGGACGGCGCCACCCGGCGCCTCCCGGTCGCCGCGTTCGTCCTCGGCGCCGGCGTGAAGGACCTGAACGACGGCGAACTGCTGCGCTCGGTACGGCTGCCCGCCCGCGCGCTGGCCTCCCGTACGGCCTTCCGGCAGGCCTCGCTCTACGGGCTCGGGCGCTCCGGGGCCCTGGTGACCGGCGCGTCCGACCCTGCGGACGGCTCCCTGACCGTCACGGTGACGGCCGCCACCACCCGCCCGCTCTCCTTCTGGTTCGCGCTGCCGCCGACCGCCGCCGAACTGCGGGCCGCGATCGACGACGGCGTCCGGCCCGAGGAGTGGTTCGACGACATCCACGGGCTTCCCGACTGGCGGCGGCACATGGCCCTGCGCCTGGCGGAGGAGATCCGCCGCGAACTGACGTCCCCGGACCCTTCGGAGGTATCCCGGTGAGCTACGAGATCGAGATCAACGCGCAGCGGTTCGAGGAGGAGCCCCGGGCCGGCCAGTGCCTGCGCACGTACCTGCGCGAGCGCGGCTGGTTCGGCGTGAAGAAGGGCTGCGACCAGGGCGACTGCGGCGCCTGCACCGTGCACGTCGACGGCCGGCCGGTGCACAGCTGCCTCTACCCGGCCGTCCGCGCCGAGGGCCGCTCCGTCACCACCGTCGAGGGACTCTGCTCCCCCGGCGGCGAACTCCATCCGGTGCAGCAGCAGTTCCTGGACGCCCAGGGGTTCCAGTGCGGCTTCTGCACCGCCGGCTTCCTCATGACCACGGCCGCCCTCCAGTCCGAGCAGGGGACCGCGCACGACGACGGGAAACTGGAGGACCTGCCGCGCGCCTTCAAGGGCAACATCTGCCGCTGTACGGGCTACCGGGCCATCGAGGACGCGGTGCGCGGGGTCAGGCACACCGAGACCCCCGGGGCGGGCCGGGCCGTCGGCAGCTCGCCGGGCGCTCCCGCCGGGCCGCAGGTGGTCACGGGCACGGCCCGGTACACCTTCGACATCGAGGTCCCCGGCCTGCTCCACATGAAGCTGCTGCGCTCCCCGCACCCGCACGCCCGCATCGTCGACATCGACACCCGGGACGCCCTCCGGGTCCCCGGCGTCCACGCCGTCCTCACCCATCACGACGCCCCCGACCGGCTGTACTCGTCCGCCCGTCACGAGCACCCGACCGAGGACCCGATGGACACCCGCGTCCTCGACGACGTGGTCCGCTTCGTCGGCCAGCGCGTGGCGGCCGTCGTCGCGACGAGCGAGCAGGCGGCCGAGGAGGGCTGCCGGCGCGTGGTGGTCACGTACGAGGAACTCCCCTACGTCGTCGATCCGGAGGAGGCCATGCTGCCGGGCGCGCCCGTCCTGCACCCCAAGGGCCCCGAGTCGGGGATCTTCCGCGCCGAGAACAACGTGTGCGGCGAGGTCCACCACACGATCGGCGACATGGAGCGGGGCTACGCGGAGGCGGACGTGGTCCACGAGGAGACGTTCCGGACCCAGCGGGTGCAGCACGCCAGCCTGGAGACGCACGGCAGCGTCGCCTACTTCGAGCCCAAGGAGGAGGGCGACGGCGAGCGCATCACCGTCCGTTCCTCCACCCAGGCGCCGTTCCTGACCCGGCGGGCGCTGTGCGCCCTCTACGACCTGGGCGAGGACGAGGTCCGGGTCGTCGCCGGCCGCGTGGGCGGCGGGTTCGGCGGCAAGCAGGAGATGCTCACCGAGGACATCGTGGTCCTCGCCGCCCTGAAGCTCCGGCGCCCGGTGAAACTCGAATTCACCCGGGCCGAGCAGTTCTACGGGGCCACCACCCGCCACCCCTTCACGATCACCGTCAAGATCGGCGCCAAGGCCGACGGCACCCTGACCGCGCTCCGCATCCGCGCGCTCGCCAACACGGGCGCCTACGGCAACCACGGCCCGGCGGTCATGTTCCACAGCGTCGGCGAGTCCTTCGCCATGTACAAGGCGCCGAACAAGGAGGTCGAGGCGTACTCGGTCTACACCAACGGCGTTCCCGCGGGCGCCTTCCGCGGCTACGGCCTGGGCCAGACCCTCTTCGCCGTCGAATCGGTGATGGACGAGCTGGCCGTCCGGCTCGGCATGGATCCGCTCGTGCTGCGCGAGCGGAACGTCATCGGGCCCGGCGACCCCATGGTGACCCCGATCGGCCACGAGGAGGACCTGTTCATCGCCTCGTACGGAATGAAGCAGTGCATGGACGTCGTGCGCGGGGCCATCGCCGAGGACCGCAGCCACGAGGACGTCCCCGAGGGCTGGCTGACCGGTACGGGCACGGCGGTCGCGATGATCGCGACCGGCCCGCCGGGCGGCCACTTCGCCGATGCCCGCGTCAGCCTGCTGCCCGACGGCACGTACGACATCGCGGTCGGCACGGCCGAGTTCGGCAACGGCACGACCACCGTCCACCAGCAGATCACCGCGGGCGCGCTGAACACCACGGTGGACCGGATCGCGGTCCGCCAGTCCGACACGGACGTCGTCCGCCACGACACCGGCGCGTTCGGCTCGGCCGGCACCGTGGTGGCGGGCAAGGCCGTGATGCTGGCCGCCCACTCGCTCGCGGAGCGCCTCCTGACCTTCGCGGCCCGGCACACGGGGGTGGCCAGGCACCTGTGCGGGCTGGGATCCGAGGCCGTCGACTGCGCGGGCCGGGCCGTCACGCTGAAGGAGCTGTACGAGGCCGCGCACGCCACGGGCGAGGAGGCGGAACTGGCCGCGGACGGCCACTGGGGCGGGTCCCCCCGCTCGGTCGCCTTCAACGCCCAGTGGTTCCGGCTGGCGGTGGATCCGGGCACCGGCGAGATGAGGATCCTGCGCAGCGTCCACGCGGCCGACGCCGGGAAGGTGATGAACCCGATGCAGTGCCGCGGCCAGGTCGAGGGCGGGGTCGCCCAGGCGCTGGGCGCGACGCTGTTCGAGACGGTACGGGTGGACGAGCGCGGGGAGGTCACCACGGCCGCCTTCCGCCGCTACCGCCTGCCCCAGTACGCGGACGTGCCGCGCACGGAGGTGCACTTCATGGAGACCCTCGACGCGATCGGCCCGCTCGGTGCCAAGTCCATGAGCGAGAGCCCCTTCAACCCGGTGGCCCCGGCCTTCGCCAACGCCCTGCGGGACGCGACCGGGATCCGTTTCACGCAGACGCCCCTGACGCGCGACGTCGTCTGGCAGCGGATCCACCAGAAAATGCAAGGGAGGAATGCATGAATGCACGGCATCAGCAAGCTGTATCAAGCCATGAAACTTGCATATGAGGTTCTCCGACGTGCGGCCCAGGGCATCACTTCCCCATGGCTGATCTCACGCTGCACGGCGACCTGGACCACCCGGCGACGCTGAGCGTCGCGGACCTGCGGGGATGGGCGCAGCACCGGGCCGCGGTCACCTTCGACTGCGCGACGGGCGGCCCGCAGCACCACGTCTTCGAGGGGGCCCTGCTGCGGGACGTGGTCGCGGACGCCGGCCCGGCCTTCGACGCCCGGCGGCGCAAGGACCGCAGCCGCTTCCTGCTCGCGATCAGCGGCGGGGACGGCCACCACACCGTCGTGTCCTGGGCGGAGCTGGACGCCGACTTCGCCGACAGCCCGGTCCTGCTGGCCGTACGCCTCGACGGGGAGGAGCTCGACGGGGCGGGCGCGCAGCTGGTGGTGCCTTCGGACCGGTGCGGGGCGCGCTACGTCAGCGCGGTCACGCAGGTGTGGTTCGGCGCGCTGGACCACGCACGGCCACCGGGAAAGAACATGATGATCTGACCGTCTCATCCATTGCGGCAATTCCGCGGAGCGACGGAAAGGACGGACGGCTCAGGCGTCCGTTCCGTATTCCGACTGCCGGTGATGGGGGGCGCCCCGCGTGTTCTCGCGGCCTTGGGCTCTCCGGTGCGCGACCATACGGACGCGCCGACACGCTCCCGGTCGTCGGCGCCGTTCAGGCGGCGCCGGGGGCGGGCGGTCGGCATCGGGACCACCGATACAGGAAAGAAGGACGGACGTGTCCGGAAGCGACAGCGAGAACCCGGTAATCCCTGCCCCCACCCCCGAGCCGACGCGCCCCCGCTCGAACCGGGACTGGTGGCCGGATCAGCTGGATCTTCAGGTGCTCCACCAGCACTCGCCTCTGGCCGATCCGATGGCTGCGGACTTCGACTACGCGCAGGAGTTCGCGACGCTGGACCTCGATGCCCTCAAGCAGGACGTGTTCGAGGTGATGACGGCGTCGCAGGAATGGTGGCCCGCCGATTACGGCCACTACGGGCCGCTCTTCATCCGGATGAGCTGGCATTCCGCGGGCACGTACCGCATCGCCGACGGCCGGGGCGGTGGCGGAGCCGGCGCACAGCGTTTCGCACCTCTCAACAGCTGGCCGGACAATGCGAGCCTCGACAAGGCGCGCCGTCTGCTGTGGCCGGTCAAGCAGAAGTACGGCCGGAAGATCTCCTGGGCCGACCTGCTGGTATTCGCCGGCAATTGCGCCATGGAATCGATGGGGTTCAAGACGTTCGGCTTCGCTTTCGGACGGCAGGACATCTGGGAGCCCGAGGAGATCTTCTGGGGGCCCGAGGACACGTGGCTCGGAGACGCCCGCTACAGCGGCGACAGGGAGCTCACCGGTCCTTTCGGGGCCGTGCAGATGGGCTTGATCTACGTCAACCCGGAAGGCCCCAACGGGAACCCGGATCCGCTCGCCGCCGCCCGGGACATCCGCGAGACGTTCGGGCGCATGGCGATGAACGACGAGGAGACGGCCGCGCTCATCATCGGCGGCCACACCTTCGGCAAGTGCCACGGCGCGGTCGGCGCCGAGTACATCGGCCCTGAGCCCGAGGCGTGCCCCGTCGAGCAGCAGGGCCTCGGCTGGCGGAACACGTACGGGAGCGGCAAGGGCGCCGACGCGCTCACCAGCGGTCTCGAGGGCGCGTGGACCTCGGCGCCGACGACCTGGGACAACGGATACCTGGACAACCTGTTCCGGTACGAGTGGGAGCTGACGACGAGCCCGGCCGGCGCGAAGCAGTGGACCCCCACGGACGCCTCGGCCCGGGACACGGTGCCCGATGCCCACGACCCGTCGAAGCGGCACGCGCCCATGATGCTGACGACGGACCTCGCCCTGCGGGTGGATCCGGTCTACGGCCCGATCGCCAAGCGCTTCCACGAGAACCCGGATCAGCTCGCGGAGGCGTTCGGCAAGGCGTGGTACAAGCTGCTGCACCGCGACATGGGACCCCTGTCCCGGTACCTCGGCCCGTGGGTGCCGGAGCCTCAGCTGTGGCAGGACCCGGTGCCCGCGGTCGACCACGAGCTGGTCGCGGACGCGGACGTCGCCGCCCTCAAGGGCCGGATCCTCTCGTCGGGACTGTCCGTCCCCCAGCTGGTCACCACCGCCTGGGCCTCGGCGGCGAGCTTCCGCGGCACCGACAAGCGCGGCGGGGCCAACGGGGCCCGCATCCGGCTCGCGCCGCAGAAGGACTGGGAGGTCAACGACCTGCCCGAGGTGGCCGAGTCGCTGCGGACCCTGGAGCGGATCCGGGAGGACTTCAACCGCGAGCAGACCGGCGGGACGAAGATCTCGCTCGCGGACCTGATCGTCCTGGGCGGGTGCGCGGCGGTCGAGCGGGCGGCGAAGGACGCCGGGCACGAGATCACGGTGCCGTTCGCACCGGGGCGTACGGACGCCTCGCAGGAGCAGACCGACGTGGAGACCTTCGCCGTCCTCGAACCCGAGGCGGACGGGTTCCGCAACTACGTGCGGGCCGGCGTGAAGCTGTCGCCGGAGACCCTGCTCCTGGACCGTGCCTCCATGCTGACCCTGACGGCGCCGGAGATGACGGTGCTGATCGGCGGCATGCGGGCCCTGGACAGCGGCTTCCGGCGCTCGCGCCACGGCGTCCTCACCGACCGGCCGGGGGCGCTGACGAACGACTTCTTCGTCAACCTGCTCGACATGGGCACGCAGTGGAAGGCCTCGGACGCGGACGAGAACGTCTTCGAGGGCCGGGACGCCGTCACGGGCGAGACCAAGTGGACCGCGACCTCCGTCGACCTCGTCTTCGGCTCGCACGCGCAGCTGCGGGCCCTGTCGGAGGTCTACGGCTCCAGGGACGCCGGGGAGAAGTTCGTGCGCGACTTCGCCGCCGCCTGGGACAAGGTGATGCGGCTCGACCGCTTCGACCTCGCCTGAGTCCGGAGTGCCGGCCGGCCGTCCCCCGGCCGGCCGGTGCACCGGACCCCCGGCATCGACCGGCGCGGCGAAGCAGAGCAGACTGCGGTGCAGTACGTCCGACCGGATCGGAGGCGCGCCATGGGGATCACCCTGCTCTGCATCGCCCTGGTGGTGGCCGCCCTCGTCATCAGGACGGCCGTCGCCGAGATCCGCCGGCCGGGCAGCGGGCGGGGACAGTGGGCGTTCCTCACCAGTCCCCGGGCCATGGCCACCGGGGCCCTCGCCGGGCTGCTGCTCGGGCTCCTCGCCTGGATCACCGCGGGGCCCTCGGCGGCCGCCTGGGCGGTCTTCGCCGGCGCGCTCGTGGCGTACGTGGTGGGAACGGGCGAGGGCAAGGACTGAAGCGCGACGGTTCAGCGGGCCCAGGACGGGAACCGCTTCTCGCAGAACGCGCGGGCGCCCTCCGCCGCCGATTCCGTGGCGAAGACGGGCGCGGTCAACGGCTCCTGGACGGCGAACGCCGGGTGTCACCGGATCGGGTGAGGCTCCCATCCGCCGGACGGGCCGCTCCGAATGGCGGGGTGTGAGCACCTCGCCACCCGGCGCGTCCGTGGGGCGGGGAGCCCGCGACCCGTCCGGAAGTCCCGTCCGTTCCCATGGAGCCTTCGATGCACGCCCTTCGTTTCCGCCGCACCGCCGTTGCCGTCGCCGCCGCGGCCGTCCTGCCCTTCGCCCTCGCCGCCTGCTCCGACAGCGGCAAGAGCGCCGACACGGGGGCGAGCGCCGACAACGGGAAGCCGGAGCAGTCCGAGGACGCCGCCGGCGACGCGTCGACGGTCGCGGACAAGCCGTTCGGTCCGGCCTGCGCCGGCGTACCGGCCGACGGCGCGGGCTCCTTCGACGGCATGGCCAAGGACCCGGTCGCCACCGCGGCCTCCAACAACCCGGCCCTGTCCACGCTGGTGGCGGCCGTCAAGCAGGCCGGCCTGGTCGACACCCTCAACAACGCCAAGGACATCACCGTCTTCGCCCCGACGAACGACGCGTTCGCCAAGATCCCGAAGGCCGACCTGGACAAGGTCCTCGCCGACAAGGCCATGCTCACCAAGATCCTGACCTACCACGTGGTCGGCGAGAAGCTCACCCCGAAGCAGCTGGAGAGCGGCTCCTTCGACACCCTGCAGAAGGGCAAGGTGACCACCACGGGTTCCGGCGAGGCCTACACGGTCAACGACAGCTCCGCCGTGGTCTGCGGCAACGTCAAGACCGCCAACGCCCACGTCTACATCGTCGACACCGTCCTGATGCCGAAGTAGCCGGGCCGGGACACCGCAGAGCGGCCGCGGGGGGCGACGTCATCGGGGCGACGCCCCCCGCGGCGTGCGACCGTTGACCGCCGGCTCGGTTCGGCCCTGCCGGATCGGCCCTGCCCGATCGGACCTGCCGGTTCCCGCGGCAAAGCGAAAGAGGTGCACGACGTGCGTGTCCATCGCATCACCACCAACCTGCCCGTGGCCGACATCGACTCGGCGAAGGCCTTCTACACGGGGTACCTGGGGCTGAGCACCGAGGAGTTCAACCTGGGGTGGGTGGCGCGCTACACCTCCCCCGACAACGGCGAGCACGTTCAGCTGGTCACGCGGGACGAGACGGCCCCCGAGGACTCGGTCGTCTCCGTGCACACCCCCGACGTGGACGGCGCGTACGCGGAGGCGCTGGCCCTGGGGTTCGAGATCGTGCACCCGCTGACGACCGAGCCCTGGGGGGTGCGCCGGTTCTTCGTACGGGCTCCGGACGGCAACGTCCTCAACATCGTGCAGCACCGGGACTGACCGGCCGCGCCGGGTGCGGGACGGCGCCCGGCGCGCACGTCCCGCCCTGGGCAGCGCACGCGTACCGTGCCCGTACCGCTCCTCAGCGGACGACCTCGAACACGTTCTTCTGCAGGCCGTTGGGGTACGCCTCGTGCTCGACGAGCTTCAGCTTCTGGGTGTCCTTGTCCGTGGCGCTGAACAGCCGCTTGCCCGCGCCGAGCAGGAGCGGAAACACGAGCAGGTGGTAGCGGTCGATCAGGCCGGCGTCGGAGAGGCCCCGGTTCAGGGCCGCGCTTCCGTGGACGATGATCGGGCCGCCCTCGGTCTCCTTCAGCGCGGCGACGTCGTCGAGCGAACGCAGGATCGTCGTCTCTCCCCAGTTCGCCACCAGGTCGTCCTCGGTGAGGGTGGTGGAGACGACGTACTTGGGCATCACCTTGTAGTCGGCGAAGTCCGCCATGTCGGGCCACACCGGGCTGAACGCCTCGTAGCTGGTCCGTCCCAGCAGCATGGCCGCGGCTTCCTCCTGCTCACGGCCCTTGATCTCGAACGCCTCGGGCAGGAACTCCACGTCCTTGAAGGTCCACCCGGAGTTCCGGTATCCGGGCTCCCCGCCCGGGGCCTCCACGACGCCGTCGAGGGAGATGAAGGCGGTGCTGATCAGGGTACGCATCTGGGTTCCTCGGTGTCTCGTGTCCGGTGCTCGGCAGCTTCGGCCGGTGCGCGATCGGACCGCACGCTCGGCCGCCGCACACCCACCATGCTCTATCGACTGCGCATGACGCAGGAACTCATCGGTCGCCGGTCGGTCAGTCGGCGGCAGGTCGGTCGGGGGGCGCTCGGGTGGCGATCGGGAAGCGGAAGAACGGAGGAGTTCGCCGCTCCGACGTTTGACTGAAAATCCAGTCAGTGTCACAGTGGCGCCAAGAGGCCGCCTCGACTTCCGTACCGAGCGGCCGTTCGCGGCGCGGAGCGTGCGCGATGTCCGCGGTAGCCGCCGTGCCGGGCCCGCGTGACACTCCCGCGCTCCGCCCCGGCCGGACGGGACCCGTCCGGCCGGCCCACGATCGGAGCCCCCTGTGCCCTTCCAGCCCCCCACCCGCAGGACCGTCCTAGGCAGCCTCGCCGGGATCGGCGCCCTCGTCGCAGGCGCCTCGGCCTACGGCACCTCCGCGTTCGGAGTCCAGACCGGCGCGGTCTCCGCGCCCGCCAAGCCCGCCGCGGCCGGCGGCAAGCGCCGCTTGGGCGCCGAGTGGGAGAGCCACACCCGTACGTTCATGTCCTGGCCCGCGCTGAGCGCGGTCTGGAAGGGCGACCTGCGCTACGTGCGCGAGGACATCGCGCGCATCGCCCGGGCGATCGGCGAGTACGAGGCCGTCGTGATGATGGCCCGCCCCGACCAGATCGACGCGGCCCAGCGCGCCTGTGGCTCCCAGGTCGAGGTGATACCGCTGGCCGTCGACGATCTGTGGGCGCGCGACACCGTCCCCGTCTTCGTGGAGGAGGGCGGCAAGGTCGTCGGCGTCGACTTCAACTTCAACGGCTGGGGCAACAAGCAGAAGCAGCACACCAACGACGCTGCCGTCGCAGGCCAGTTGCTGCAGAAGTACAAGCTAGCCCGCGTCCAGGCTCCCCTGGTCTCCGAGGGCGGTTCGTTCGAGCCGGACGGCGAGGGCACCCTCCTCATCACCGAAAGCTCGATCGTCAACGACAACCGCAACCGCGGCAAGAACCGCGACACCATCGAAAAAGAACTCAAACAAACCCTCGGCATCGAAAAGGTCATCTGGCTCGCCGGCGTCCGCGGCGAAGACATCACCGACGCCCACGTCGACAGCCTCGTACGCTTCACCGCCCCCGGCACCGTCCTCCTCGACCGCGCCCACCCCACCACACCCCCCGACTCCTGGTCACGCTCCGCCGACCAGGCCAAATCCGTCCTCACCCAAACCACCGACGCCCGAGGCCGACGCTTCCAGGTCATCGACCTCCCCCAACCCGACCTCAGCAAAATCACCGGCCAAGGAGACGACTTCGTCTCCACCTACGCCAACTTCTACATCGCCAACGACGCCGTCTTCATGCCCAAATTCGGCGACCGCACCGCCGACGACCGAGCCCGCGCCATCCTCCGCGAACACTTCCCCACACGAGACATCATCCCCGTCCCCATCGACACCATCGCCTCCGGCGGAGGCGGCATCCACTGCTCCACCCACGACCAACCCGGCACACCCGCCCCCTGACCCCCACCCCCCAACACCCGCGCGGGAGCCCCGTACACCCTTGGGGGCCGCCCCCGGTGAGCCCGCCTCACGGCCGGCCCACCGGGGGCGGGAACGCGCGCCGCACGCCCGCGGTGGCGGCGACGACTCGCGGCGGGTTGCGGCGGGTTGCGGCGGGCTCAGCCCACGCGCTCGATGCGGGCCCGGCGGATCAGGTTCTTGCCCGGCTCCCGCACGGTGTCGAACGCCGCGTTGTTCAACAGCACACAGCTCCCCGACGGCCCGTTCACCGTCACCGTCGTCGCCTGACCGTTGTCCAGGTTCGTCACCTTCAGCTTCGTACCCACCGGGAACGTCCCACTGCTCGCCGCCGGCGCACCCCCCTCACCCGACAAGGTCACCGTCGACCCCTGGCACACCACCTCGCCGGCCGCCGGAGGCACCCGCACACCCGCCGCACCGGACGGCGCTCCGGCCGCCGCACCCGGAGTACCGGACGGGGCGGACGGGGCGGCACCGCCGCCGCCACCGCCCACGCGCTCGATGCGGGCCCGGCGGATCAGGTTCTTGCCCGGCTCCCGCACGGTGTCGAACGCCGCGTTGTTCAACAGCACACAGCTCCCCGACGGCCCGTTCACCGTCACCGTCGTCGCCTGACCGTTGTCCAGGTTCGTCACCTTCAGCTTCGTACCCACCGGGAACGTCCCACTGCTCGCCGCCGGCGCACCCCCCTCACCCGACAAGGTCACCGTCGACCCCTGGCACACCACGTCGGGAACGGCCGCGTTGCCGGTCGCCATCGTGACGACGACCCCTCCTGCCACCAGCGTTCCCGCCACGGCGGAGAGAACGAGCTTCTTCGTGCGACTCATGGTCCGTTTCCGGGACATGGCAACTCCTCGATCGATGGACACTGTTCCCCCGATCCGCATACGACCGCCACCGCACCCGAGTTCACTCTTGTCACGAACGGACAAAGTCAGAGCTTCGTGGGCCCCGTCCCCGTCTACGGGGTCAACTCGCGCGCGTCCAGCGGCATCCGCCAGACGTTGCGGCGGCGCACCTCCTCGAAGGCCGCCTGGAGGGGCGACGGCGGGACGGCCAGCACCGGGCAGGTCGCGTGCGCCAGGCAGTAGCGCACCACCGACGGGCGGACGAGGCGGCGCAGCGGGCCGCGGGAGCCGGTGCCCACCACCAAGAGGTCGCCGGAGCCGCGGGCGGTGTCGACGAGCGCCGCACCCGGGGTCGCCCGTACGGTGAGGCCGGCGAGGGTGACGCCCGGTCCGGCGGCGCCGAAGGCTCCGTCCAGCACCTCCCGCAGCCGTTCCACGACGGCGGCGCGGCAGTCCCCCGGCACCGGTACGGTGCAGGAACCACGGCTCGCGAGTGCGCCGCCGGGAGGCTGCCAGGCCAGGACCACCCACAGTTCGGCCTCCCGCACCCGGGCTTCCGCCGCCGCCCGGTGAAGCGCGGACAGGCTTCCCGGGGTACCGCTCACGCCGACCACGACTCTGCGCACGACCGCGTTCCTCTCGTCCGGTTCCGTGCGTACGTACGCACCGTTCCCACGACGTCATGAAAGGGCCGGTGCGGCCCGTACGGCGGGACGCTGATGCCCTCCTGACGCGGCGGAGCCGATTCCTGACGCGCTCCTGACGCGGCCTGACGCTGCCCGCCGGGCCCCCCGCGTCAGCGATCCGTAGGGAACGGAGGCGCCGGCGTCAACGTCCCGTCATGGGGTGACCACGGGGCGCGCTCGCGGGGATAGCTTCGGCGGCGGCTTCCGGAGCGGTCGGCGCCCCGGCGCTCCGAACGACCGAAACCGCTGCCCGGCACGCCTGAAGGGAATCGCACCATGACGATCACCGCCCTCCCCGAGGTCCCGCCCCGTACCGAGGACCTGTCGATATGGCCCGCGTCCACGACCCGGCTCCCGCACGGCGGTCTCGCCGTCGGCGGGGTGTCCCTGGCCGAGCTGGCCGAGCGGTTCGACACACCCGCGTACGTCCTGGACGAGGGCGAGGTCCGGACGCGCTGCCGCACCTACCGCGATGCCTTCCCCGAGGCCGAAGTGCTGTACGCGGCCAAGGCGTTCCTCTCCCGCGCGATGGTGCGCTGGGTCCGGGAGGAGGGCTTGGGCCTGGACGTGTGCTCGGCCGGGGAGCTGGAACTCGCCGTGACCGCCGGGTTCCCGCCCGAGCGGATCGTGCTGCACGGCAACGCCAAGTCACCCCGGGACATCGCGACCGCGCTGCGGCTCGGGGTGGGACGGATCGTGATCGACGGTGCGTCCGAGATCGCGCGGATCGCGGCCGCCGTCGGCGCGCACGGGCACCAGAAGGTGATGGTGCGCGTCGTCCCGGGTGTCTCGGCCGGCGGCCACGACAAGATCCGCACCGGCACGGACGACCAGAAGTTCGGTCTGTCCCCCACCGACGGCTCGGCGCAGCACGCCGTCGCCAGGATCCTGGACCAGCCGCAGCTCGAACTCACCGGCCTGCACTGCCACATCGGTTCCCAGATCACGACGGTGGAGCCGTACCTCGTGGCGCTGCGCCGCATGGTGGAGCTGATGGCCCGTGTGCGCGACGACCACGGAGTGGTCCTGCCCGAGCTGGACATGGGCGGCGGTCACGGCGTGGCCTACCTGCCCGGCGAGGCGGCCCTCGACCTCGGCGCGCTCGCCCGGCAGCTCCGCGCCGAGCTGACCGGGAGCTGCGCCGCCGCCGGGCTGGACGTGCCGCGGCTCGCCGTCGAGCCGGGGCGGGCGGTGTCCGGCCCGGCGGGTGTGGCGCTGTACCGGGTGCTCGCCGTCAAGCGCACCGGCGGCAAGGTGTTCGTGGCCGTGGACGGCGGGATGAGCGACAACCCCCGTCCCGCCCTGTACGGGGTCCGGTACGCCCCCCGGCTGATCGGCCGCCGCTCCGCGGTCGCCCCCTGCCGCACGACGGTCGTCGGGCGGCACTGCGAGGCGGGTGACGTCCTCGCCACCGACGTGGAACTGCCGGGGGACGTCCACCCGGGCGACCTGCTCGCCGTACCGGTGGCGGGGGCGTACCAGCTGTCCATGGCGTCCGGGTACAACATGGTCGGCCGCCCCCCGGTCATCGCCGTCCACGAGGGCACGGCCCGCGTCCTGCTCCGCCGCGAGACCCTGGACGACTTCCGCAGCCGCGACATCGGCCTGTAGAACGCCCCGCCCGGACCACGCCGCGCCGCGCCGACCCGCGCCGGACCGCGCCGGACCGGACAGGACGGACGGCCCCGTGTGAGAGATCACCCGGGGGAGCGCTCGGTACCCGGCTTGCATACTGGTCCGATGAGTCCGCCCTCCCCACACCGTCGGTTCCGGGACCCACGCACCACCACATACGACGTCCTCGAGACCGTCCTCGTGCGCTGCCCCGGCTGTGCAGGGGTCGCGCACGTCGGGACGGCACCACGCGTGGCCGGACTGCACGACCAGGGCCAGGGCCCCTTCGCGCCGAGGCGTCTCGTCTGTCGGAACTGCGGCATGGCGAAGGACTGGAACCGTGGACGTGTGGCTTTGCACCGGGACCCGTACGAGCCCGCCACGGACCCGTACTTCGGCGTCCGTCTGTGGCTGCAGACCGAGGCCCGGCACGGGTGGGTGTGGGCCTACAACCTGGAACACCTGGATCTGATCGGACGATTCGTCCGGGCTTCACTGCGCGAGGGGATTCCCTGGCACGACCACGGCCGAAAGATGACCGTGGTGGCCCGCCTGCCCGCATGGATGCAGAAGGCCAAGAACCGCGACGAGGTGCTGCGGGCCGTCGACCGCATCCACGCCTCACTGCTCCGCACCTGATCCCGGACTCCCCTTCGTGGCCGCGACCGCGATGTTGAACGCCGCACCGCTGTTCCTGTACGCCCGCCCCCCCCGCCTTCCAGCGGGCCACCGGGACCATCGCGGCGGTGCGAGCTGACGCCGTCCAAACCGCACGTGAACGTGGTGGCCGTCCGGCCTATGCCGGACGGCCACCACGCGTCGTCGACCGACGATCAGACGGTCGCCGGGACCTGCCTAGTTGCCGATCCCGGAGCTGCCGATGCCGGAGTTCCCGATGCCGGCGCTGCCGAGGCCAGTGTTGGCGATGCCCGCGTTGCCGACGCCTCCGTTGAGCACGCCGGCGTTGCCGATGCCCCAGTTGGCGATGCCCGCGTTGCCCACGCCCGAGTTCCCGATGCCGTGGTTGCCGACGCCGTCGGCGGTCGCCGCCGACGCCCCGCCCAGAGCCACGATCGCAACGGTGCCGGCGACAGCCGCCATGCGGAGAAGTTGTGCACGCATCACTACATACCTCCTGTTTGTGCTGCTTATCCCATGAGGTGTCTAGCATGCTGCCGTATCGAACAACCGGTGCGACGCCCGCCACGCACCCGTATGGCGTACGTCAGGCCGACGGCACCTGACCTGCGGCTGTACGGGTGTTGCACACCCCCCGGCGCGGCCACGGCGACCGGCGATTTCGAACACGGCCGGCCCGCGTCACGCAGACGGCTCCGCCTCGCCCCGGACGGCTTCCGGCACGGCCGAGGGTCCCGCGGTCCTGGGGGGCTCGTCGGCGAGGGTGAAGGTGATGCGGGCGCCGTCGCGGTGGGCGGGGTCGACGGCGATGGCGCCGCCGTGGAACTCGACGATCTTCTTGCACATGGCCAGCCCGATGCCGCTGCCCTGGTACGCGTCCTTGGTGTGGAGGCGCTGGAAGATCACGAACACCTTCTCCGCGTACTCCGGCGCGATGCCGATCCCGTTGTCGGTGACCGCGAACCGCCACAGGCCGCCCTCCCGCGCGGCGGAGACGTGGATCTTCGGGGCCCGGCCGGGACGGTGGAACTTGACCGCGTTGCCGATGAGGTTCTGCCAGAGCATGCCCATCTGGGTGGAATCGGCGACCAGGGACGGCAGGGGGTCGTGCGTGATCTCCGCTCCGGCCTCCTCGACGGCCACGCTCAGGGAGGACACCGTCCGCTTGAGCACCGCTTCGAGCTCGATGCTCTGGAGTTCGTGGTGGACGCGGCCCACCCGGGAGAAGTCGAGGAGGTCGTTGATGAGGGTCTGCATGCGGTTCGCGCCGTCGACCGCGTAGTCGATGTACTGGTCGGCCTTGGCGTCGAGCTGTCCCCCGTACCGGCGCTGGAGGAGCTGGGTGAAGCTGGAGACCTTGCGCAGCGGCTCCTGCAGGTCGTGGGAGGCGACGTACGCGAACTGCTCCAGCTCGGAGTTGGACCGCTGGAGGTCGGCGGCCTGCGCGTCCAGCCGCAGGCGGGCCTCCTCGGCGAAGGCCAGCTCGCGCACGAGGCGGCGCCGCATGAAGTCGATCTCGGCGCTGAGGCGGCGCAGGTCGGCGGGGCCGGTGGAGGTGATGGGGTGCTCGAAGTTCCGCCGGCGATGGTGCGGGCGTCCGCCCCGAGCTGTTCCAGGGGGCGGTTGATGCCGCGGCGCAGTCCTTCGAAGACCAGCACGGTGAGGGCGGCGATGACCAGCGCGATCGCGGTGAACACCCAGTTCCGCAGGACCATCGTGTCCGAGAGGTCCTCCACCGCCCGGACCCGGTCGGCGCGCAGCCGTTCCTGCTGGCCGGCCAGGGCGACGCGGAGCGCGTCGAAGGCCACCTTGCCCTCCGCGGCGCGCTCGGTGACCAGGGGCGAGGGCGCTCCGGCGGGCGAGGAGGCGATCGGGCGGGCTATCGCCTCCTGCCACTTCGAGATCGCCTCCCGGACGTCCGCCAGATCGCCGAGGGCGGGGGCATCGCCGTGCAGCAGCTCGGTGAGCCGGGCGGTGTGGGTCCGCTGCTCGGCCAGGCCCTGCTCGTAGGGCAGGAGGAACTCCGTGCTGCCGGTGAGGCCGTAGCCCCGGATCCCGGTCTCCTGGTTCAGGAGCGCCGATTCCAGCCGGAACGACGTGCTGAGGGCAGGGGACTTGGTGTTGACGAGGTTGTCGCTGATCGACCCCGTCCGCCCCAGCACCCACGCTCCGGCCACGCCGAGCAGGGTGAGGACCGTCAGCGAGGCCGCCACTCCGACGCGCAGCCACCGCCGGGTCGTCCAGGTGGAAAACCGTCGCCGCCGGGGTCGCGTGCTCCCGCTCATGCCGTATGCCTCCGCTGTGATCGCAGCCCGTACCGGAAGGGCCGCAGTCACTGTAGAGGGTGTTCGACAACAGCAGTTGTCGAGGGGTCGGATCTGGGCCTATGGTGCGGGGTGTGCCCGGCAAGAGCCTCGCTCCGCGGACCGCCCCCGAGGAGACCCGGCGCGGGCCCCGTACCCTGCCGCACGTGCCGGACCGGCTCCGGCGGGCCCGGAGCGCACGGCGCCGCCGGCCGGTGCCGTTCCACCCATCCGACGAAGTACCCATGGAGCATCCGATGATGACCACCCCCGCCCGTCCCTTCGACGTGCTCCTCGTCGAGGACGACATGGCCGACGCCATGCTCATCGAGGAAGCCCTCTCCGAGCGCGGCGCCCGCAACCTGATCCAGGTCACCGACGGAGTCGCCGCCCTCGAACACCTCCGCAACCCGGAGAACGCGCGCCCCGACCTGATCGTCCTGGACCTGAACATGCCCCGCATGAACGGCCGGGACCTCCTGAAGGTCCTCAAGACCGACGAGGCCCTCCAGACGATCCCCGTGGTCGTCCTCACCACGTCCACCGCGCCCGACGACGTGGCGGGTGCCTACAGCAGCCACGCCAACGCCTACGTGGCCAAGCCCGTCAACCTCGAGGAGTTCGAGCAGGCCGTGCAGAGCATCGACGCCTTCTACCTCGACACCGCCGCGCACCCGCCCCGCACCTGACCGGTCCCCGCTCCCGCCACGGGACGCGCGGACGGGGGCGCAGGCGGGAGCGGGAGCGGCCCGGGCCTCCCTAGCCGAGCCCCTCCGGGGTGTCCTCCCCGGCGGTCCACCAGACGCCGAGGCGCTGGCGGGCCAGCAGCCAGCCGCCCCCGGGAGCCCGGCGGAACTCCCAGTCGTACGGACCGCCCGTGGAGTAGGGGGAAGAGCTCCGGCCGCTCCCCGTGACGGCGACGAACCACATGTAGCCGACGCCCGTCGCCCGGTCCCCCTCCACGTGGAAGTCCATGTTCAGGATGTGGTGCTGCATGCTCGGGAAGTGCGCCTCCGCCTCCTCCACCCTCGTCCGCACCGCCTCCCGCCCGCGGATCTCTCCCCACGGGCCGAACTCCAGCACCGCGTCCTCGGCCCAGCACTCGATCCACGCGGCCCAGTCCTTGCGGTCCAGTGCCCGCCAGCCGCGGATCATGAGCCGCCGCAGCGCTTCCCGGTCTTCCAGGACCCGCAGCCGGCCGGCCAGTTCCCCGTACGTCCCGGCGCTCACCGGGCGCTCGCGGCAGGACGTACGACGATCTCGTTGACGTCGACCCCGGCCGGCTGGGCGACGGCGTAGGCGATGGCCTCGGCGATGGCGGACGCCGGGAGCGCCACGGCGCGGTACGCCTTCATCGCCTCCCGCGCGGCGGGGTCGGAGATCCCGTCGGCCAGCTCGGACTCGGTCACGCCCGGCGAGACCAGGGTGACCCGGACGGAGCCGTCCGACTCCTGGCGCAACCCCTCGGACAGAGCGCGGACCGCGAACTTGGTGGCGCAGTAGACGGCCGCGGTGGGCGACACCTCGTACGCACCGACCGAGGCGACGTTCACGAACTGCCCGCCGCCCTGGGCGCGCATCACGGGCAGGGCGGCGGCGATCCCGTGCAGCACGCCCCGCACGTTCACGTCGATCATCCGGTCCCACTCGTCGACCTTCAGCGCGTCCAGCGGGGAGAGCGGCATCACCCCCGCGTTGTTGACCATCACGTCCACCCGTCCGTACCGCTCCCGGGCCGCGGCCACGAAGGCCCGTACGTCGGCGGCGTCGGTGACGTCCAGCCGCCGGAAGGCCGCGGTGCCACCCGCCTCCTCGATCTCCCGGCGCAGCGCGTCGAGCCGGTCGGTGCGCCGCGCGCCCAGGAACAGCCGGTGGCCGTCGGCGACGAGCCGCCGTGCCGTCGCCTCCCCGATCCCGCTGCTGGCTCCGGTCACGGCCACGACCTTGGCTTCGTTCCTCATGTCTGTCCCACTCCTCGTTCGCGACGGATGACTCCGCCCGACCGATTCTGGGCAAGCGCCGGCAGGCCAACCAGGACGCGCCGCACCCCGGCAGCGGACCTCCCGGCGCCCGGCCCGGGGCCGTGAACGGCGCGGACCGGGGCACTACCCGGTGACGCTGCCGAGCCAGAGCAGGTCGCGGGCCCGGGTCATCGCCACGAAGAGCCGGCTGCGCCGCAGTTCCTCGCGCTCCCGGGCCGTCTCCGTCGTTTCCGTACCGCCCGCCGGGCCGGTCTGCGTCCCGTGCGGCAGCGCCGCGTCGTGCCGGGGCAGGAAGACGTTCTTGAACTCCAGCCCCTTGGCCCGGCGATAGGTGCCCAGCTTCACCGCGTCCACGGCACGGCCGTCGTAGTGCTCCAACTGGCAGACGGCGATGCCCGCTTGGGTGAGCAGCCGCTGGTAGTGGCCGATGGCGCGCAGGGACGGGCACAGCACGGCGGTGTCGGCGAGCGCGCCGTCGGGCAGGGAGCGCAGGGCGTCGAGGAGGTCCCGGTCGTGGGCGTCCGCCGTGGGCCTGGTGACGCGTACGACGTCCCCCTCGTGGTAGGTGAGGTCGACGTCGCGGCGGCCCGGCGTGCGCACGCCGTCGAGGTCCTCGAAGGCGTCGTCGGCCACGACGGTCAGGGCCGCGTCGAGGATCTGCTTGCTGTTGCGGTAGTTGGTCCGCAGTACCTGCCCGCGGTCGCCGCGGATGTCGATGTCGGCGTCGGTGAGGCGGAAGCCGCCCGGGTACACGGTCTGCTGGCCGTCGCCGACGAGCAGCAGGCCGTTGGGGGCGTCACCGACGAGCGCGTGCAGGAGGCGCACGCCGACGAGCGTGAGGTCCTGGACCTCGTCGACGATGACGGCCGCGAACGGGGGCGGCCCGGGCCGGCGTGAGGCTTCGGCAAGGGCGAGGGAGAGCACGTCGTTGAAGTCGTGGACGCCGCGCTCGCCGCGCAGCGATTCGTACGCCTCGTACAGCTCCCACACCGACTGCCGGTGCGTGCGGTGGAGCCGCGCCTTCCTGCGCCGCCTGGGGACGGTCGCGTAGTCCTCGAAGCGGGTGAGTCCCCGCCCCTTGATGACGTAGTCGATCTCCTCGTGCCAGTACGTGGGGACCGGGTCGAGTTCGGCGAGCGGGCTCGCGCGGCCGACGTGGGTCCAGGCGAGGCTGAAGGCGGTCTCGGCCTTCTCCCGGTGCAGCCGCACCGGTATGCCGCGCTCCTGAAGGAACTCCTGCGCCCAGGCGTGGAGGCTGCGGAAGTCCACGCGGTCGGCGGCGGCCGGGGCCATGGCCCTGAGGAAGGTGCTCTGCACCCGGGGCAGGTTGTTGGCGAAGGTGACGTACAGGATGCGGCCGGTCGTCCGCCGGGCCAGGTAGGCCGCACGGTGCAGGGCGACGACCGTCTTGCCGGTCCCCGCCGGGCCGCTGATGCGTGCCGGGCCCGACCAGTTGCGGCGCACCAGGGCCACCTGGTCGGGGTGGAGGAAGGTCATCCACTGCTCGATCGGCGCCTCCCTCGCGCCGTGCAGGGCCGCGGCGCTCAGGCCTTCGAGGTCGAACAGCCCGTCCGGGGCGCCGGGACGGTCGTGTTCCGAGGCCGGCGGCGGCTGCTGCTGCTGCTGGTCGAGCGCCACCCCCGCGTGGTCCGGGAAGACCCGCTCCAGATGGTCGGCGATCGCCCGGACCGACTCCACCCGCAGCCTGTGGCGCTGCGCCAGCAGTTCGGGGCCCAGCTCGTGCTCGCGCAGGAGCCGGATCCGCCCGAGGTCTCCGTCGACGCGCTGCCCGGCGCACACCAGGAGCGGCTGGACCGCGACCGGTGACATGCCCAGGGATGCCACCGCGCTCTCGGCGGCCTTCGTGGCGGCGAGCAACTCGGCCGCGCGCCCGCCGCCCGGCTCGCCACCCCCCGGCTCGCCGCCGCCGGCCGTGACGGCGACCACGAAGACGCCGCCGGGACCGACCAGCAGCATGTCCGCGCGAGCGGTCCGTCGCCCGGGCCACGGCCGGTCGACCAGCAACCGCCAGCCGCGCGCCGTCAGCACCAGCAGTTGGGTGAGGACGCTCTGCTCGGCCTCCCCGGCCGCCTCCCACCGCCGGGCCTGCCGGCGGGCGCTCTGCCAGTGCTCCCGGAGTAACCGCTCCTGCCGCCGAGCGTCCTGCGCCCGCTGCGATGCCGCCCCGCCTGCCCCCATAGCCAGCCCCCTCATACGCGGAGTAGCGATCATAGGACGCAACGCCACCGGAGCGGCAGGGCGCGTACCGGCGCGGCGAGGGCCCCGGCGGAGGGGGTCCCGCGGTCGGTCTCAGTCCCGGCGCCTGGCCTCCGTCAGGGCGTCCTTGACCTGCCGCACCACCCGGGCGGCGTCCTCGGTGCTGTTCACCACGTCGGTGTGGTTCATGTCGACCACGAGGACCTCACTGGCCGAGTAGTGCTCGTGCACCCACTCGTCGTAGCCGGACCACAGCGTCCGGTAGTACGCGACGAGGCTCTCGTCCTGCTCGAAGTCGCGGCCGCGCAGTCCGATGCGGTGCAGCACCGTCTCGAAGTCCGCCTTGAGGTAGACCATGAGATCCGGCGCCTTGCGGTAGGGCAGGCCGTCGATCTCTCGCATCATCTCGTGGAGCAGCCCCTCGTACACCCGCATCTCGAGGGAGCTGATCCGCCCCAGGTCGTGGTTGACCTTGGCGAAGTACCAGTCCTCGTAGATGGACCGGTCCAGGACGTTGTCGCCCTGCTTGTACGCCTCCTTGATCGAGGCGAACCGGGTCTGCAGGAAGTACAGCTGGAGGAGGAAGGGGTAGCGCTTGGCCTGGATCTCCTCGGGGCTCGCCGTGTAGAAGAGCGGGAGGATCGGGTTGTCTTCCACGCTCTCGTAGAAGACCTCGCTGCCGAGCTCCTTGGCGAGCAGCTCGGCCACGCTCGTCTTGCCGATCCCGATCATGCCTCCGACGCAGATCACCGGCATACCTCGCTTCTCCCTGGGGGTCTTCTGTCTACGGGTGGGTGGGGGCTGTACACCCCACACCATGGAGACGCGCCCCGCCGGCCACCCGATTCCCCAAGATCATCTCGATCAGCGTCCTCCGGTCCCCGTCCGGACCGAGATCCTGACGCACGCCGCGCTCCTCGGCGACCGGCCGGACGAACCGTGCCGCAGGTGCCGTGTACCGCGACGAGCGATCGCTCCGCGGCCGGATTGAAGCATAAATCACGACGCGCCCCCCGCAGGCCAGGGCGCCGGCGCCCGGAGCGGACATGCCGGACCCGGGCCCGGTGCCGGATGCCGGGCATCCGGTGCCGGGTGCGTCCCCCGTGAGCGGGGGCCGCACCCGGACGGGGATCAGACGCCCCAGCGCAGGGCGATGGTGTCGCCCACGTTGATCACCTTGTTGCGGACGGCGCCGGCGAAGGAGGAGCCGTCGACGCTGACCTTCCAGGTGTTGGAGCCGCTGTTGGCCTTGCCGTTGACGTGGGTGATGGT
Source organism: Streptomyces sp. NPDC048461 (assembly GCF_055587105.1). NCBI lineage: Bacteria > Bacillati > Actinomycetota > Actinomycetes > Kitasatosporales > Streptomycetaceae > Streptomyces > Streptomyces sp. NPDC048461. The sequence goes on from NZ_JBVJGW010000013.1 coordinate 91,992, forward strand.
GCCGGTCCCCGACGACGGGGTCACGCTCGTGACACAGCCCGACGGCGTGGCGCCGCCCGTCGCGGCGTTGAGGACGTCACCGAGGGTGATGGTGGTACCGGTGGGCGTGAAGGCCACCGAGCAGACCTTCAGGTTCCCGGCGCCGTCGTCGACGGTGAGGGCCAGCTTGGTCGCGGTGCCGGCGGTGAAGGTGGACTGGGCGACCCACTGCGGGGCCCCGGGGGTGACCGGGACCGGCGGCGCCGTCGTGAAGCCGCCGCCGACGACGCCGCGCAGGGCGTCGATGGAGGAGTAGGCGGAGGGGGTCGTGTCGGCCGGCTGGTACTTGAAGCCGCCCGCCGGGTTGTACTGGTTGGCGATCATGAAGTCGACGGGGGTCTTGCCGCTGGTGGTGAGGAAGTCACCGGTCTGCGGATTGATGCCGCAGGCGTTCAGGCCCGCGACGCCCCATCCGTTGGAACTGGTGTTGACCCCGTACAGGGAGTTGAAGGCACCGGTGCCGGCGATCAGCTTGCCCTTGAGGAAGTTCTTCGCCTGCACCACGTCCGCGTCGGTGTTCGGCACGCCGGAGACGCACAGGGCGGCCATCGCGGAGCCGGTCATGTCGACGTCGCTGGGGGCGTTCAGGGCCGTGGGGTTGCCCTCGGCCTTGCTGTAGGTCCAGCCGCCGTCGACGTGCTGGTTGGCGCGGATGCGCGTGACCATCGAGTCGGTGAGCGCCTGCGGGACGCGCGTGGCGCCGCCCTGCGTCTTGGCGCCGCCCAGCGCGAGGGCCGCGAATACGGTCCCGTTGAAGTTGCCGGACGGGCCGAAGTATCCGGCCTCGGCGGTCTGCCAGTACGCGTAGATGTGCGCGACGAGGTTCCGGGAGGCCGACACGCGCGCCGGGTCGATGCCGGCGGCGTACGCGTTCAGCGCGCCGCGCTCGTAGTCGGTGACCACCGGGGCGCCCGACGGCCAGCCCGCCGTGGACAGCAGGTTCCGGTAGACGGTGCGGGCGTTCTTCGTGGTGTCGCCGCCGGGGTAGACGTCGACGACGGCGGTGCCGGCCGCGGCGAAGGTGCTGAACGCCCATTCGTTGGACAGGCCCGAGCCGGCGTACGAACCGTCCGCCGCCTGAAGGGACTTGAGATAGGCCACACCGTTGGTCTTGGACGTGGCGATCTGCGCGGGAGACGAGGTGGCGGAGGCGGGCAGCGCGGTGAGCGCGAACGCGCCCAGGGCCGCGGGCAGGACGAGCGCGAGGCGGCGGGAGGTACGGGGACGGGACATGGCCTGCTCCTGGAATCGGCGGACCCCGACCGCTCCCGCACAGGCCGCGTCCCACCGCGGCGCAGCACGGCGCGGCACGGATCGAGCCTGGTCGCAGGGCCGTTGTCCGAACGCGTGATACGGCTTCCTGTACTGCATCGCCGTGTGGGCATTCGGGCTCGGAACGGCCCCCGCCGTCCCCTACCGTTGCGCGTCAGCTCCGGCTTCTCACCGGATTCCCCCATGTGGCAGCCCAGGACGCTACCCGAGTGACCGGGTGTCCGCCAGCCACCCCGACCGGGACTCGACCGCACCCCATAGGGGCCCGGCCGGCTGAGACTTGTGCCACCTTGACGCGTCGGCGGGATCCGTGTTGCACTCCGGCTGACAACTGCTCAGCACCAGGGGAAGCCGGTCGAATTCCGGCGCTGACCCGCAACCGTGGACCCGGATCCGTTCCGGGTGAGCCGGAATGCCTGGGGCCGAGCCACAGTACGAAGAGCGCCGTCGCGGATTGCGGTGCGGTCGTCCCAGCCTCCCCACGGCGAAGCAAGCCGTGCGGGGCACATCGACACGCACCCGGCCGCCCGGCAGAGACGGGGGCCTCGGTGGGGACCGAACAACGGGCGAATCGGCAGTCGGGGACGAGACGGCGGTTCCTCTCCCTCGTGACCGCGTCCTTCCTGACGCTCGGTACGGGCGTGGTCTCCTTCACGGTCCCCGTCTCCGCGAGCGCGGACCCGGTCGAGCAGTGCACCCCCACCACCGGCGCCGTCGTCGCCGTGGACTTCGGCCCGTTCGGCGGCAAGGTCGAGCGGGGCTGCGACACCACCCCCACCACCGGGTACGAGCTGCTGCACACGGGCGGGTTCACCACGACGGGCACCGTCCACGACGGACCCGCCTTCGTCTGCCGCATCGGCAAGGACTCCGGTACGCAGTACCCCACGCCGGACAAGGAGGACTGCGTCCTCACGCCGCAGGCCACCGCGTACTGGTCGTACTGGATCGCCTCGCCCGGTCAGCGGAAGTGGACGTACAGCCCGCTGGGCGCCATGGCGCGCACCCCGAAGCCCGGTGACGTGGACGCCTGGGTCTTCGGCGGGACCGACGTCGGCGGCAGCAAGGGCAAGCCCTCCTTCACGCCCGACGACATCCGCGGCATCACCACGCCCGACCCGACGGTCCCCACCACCCCGCCCGCGGTCCCCGCGGGCACGGTCGACGTGCCCGCCGCCACGCGCTGGATCGCCGGGAACCTGACGGACGGCGAGCGCGTCGTCGACGAGGGCTCCACCTCGGCGAACCACTTCCTCACCACCGAGGCCGTGTTCGCCCTGGCCGCCGCCGACCGCAAGAGCCCGGCTGCGAAGAAGGCCGCGCAGTTCCTCGCCGCGCCCGCGCAGACCGATGCGTACGCCTACCCCTCCGGCAAGGACGCGATACCCGACGCCACCGCCGCCGCGCGCCTCGCCCTCGTCGCCGAGGCCACCGGGCTGGACCCGCGCGCGTTCGGCGGCCACGACCTCCTCGGCGACCTGGTGAAGTACGTCTGCCCGCGTGACATCGGCGACGGGGAGACCGTCGACGGCTGCCTGACCAAGGGTGATTTCCGCACCACCGGTCAGGCCGACACCCAGGCCATGGCCGTCATCGCCCTGGTCAACGGCGGTGTCACGCCGCCCGCCCACTCCGTGAGCCGGCTGACCGGCCTGCAGTGCGAGGACGGCGGCTTCACGAGCATCCTGATCCGGTCCCCCGAAAAGTGCGAGAGCGAGGCCTCCGCCACCGCTCTGACCGCCCTGGCCCTGGCCGTCGCCGGCGGCCACGAGGACGCCGTCCAGAAGGCCCGCGCCCAGCTGAAGAAGACCCAGCTGCCCACCGGCGCCTGGCCCGCCACCGGCTACGACACGACCGGCAGCCCGGCCGCCACCGCCTGGGCGGCGCAGGCACTGCGCGCCCTCGGCGACGAGGCGTTCGCCGACGCCGGCATCTCCTGGCTCTCCAGGCACCAGCTCCCGACCGGCGGATTCGGCTTCGGCGAGGACGACACGGATCCGCGCCTGTTCCCGACCGCCACGGCCGCGATCGCAGCCGCGGGCAGCGATGTCGTCGCGCTGACCGCCAAGCCGGTCGTTCCGCCGACCACGCCCCCGACGACCCCGCCCACCTCCGAGCCGCCGACCGCTCCCCCGGCCGGTGCGGGGCCCGACCTGAAGAAGGGCGTGGCGTACCTCACCCACCCCGGCCGTCTGGTCCAGGGCCGCTACTACGAGGCCGGCGCGGGCACCGGGCACGCCGACTACGGCATGACCATCGACGGCGCCTACTCCCTCGCCGCCACCGGCACGGACAACGCCACCCTGCGCAACATCGTCGACTTCTTCGACAAGGGCGGCAAGGACGGGAAGGGCCGGGGCATCAACGACTGGACGCTCGTCGGCACCAAGTACGCGAGCGGCGGCTCCCTCGGCAAGGCGGCCCTCCTCGCGCAGGCCGTGGGCCGGGACCCCCGCGACTTCGGCGGCCAGGACCTGATCGCCGCCCTCGCCAAGGGCACCTGCGCCGCCAAGACCGCGACGCGCCAGGAGTGCGCGGCGAAGGGCAACTACACGTACGCGACCTCGGTGTTCTCCCAGTCCCTCGGCGTCATGGCACAGATCCGGGCCGGCGAGACGGCCGCCGCGGCCGAGCCGGTCTCCTACCTCAAGAGCCTCCAGGCCCCCTCGGGCGCCTGGGTCAGCCTGATCGGCGAGCCCAGCGACGCCGAGGTCGACTCCACGGCCATGGCCGCGATGGCCGTCGACCTGCTGCCCGACGCGGCCTCCCAGGCGGCGGTGGACAAGGCGCTCGCCTGGCTGGCGACCCAGCAGAAGGCGGACGGCGGGTTCCCCGGCGCCTCCGGAAACTCCGTCAACTCCGCCGCCCTCGCCGTCCAGGGGCTCTCCCTGGACGCTCCCCGGTACGGCGCCCAGATCGCCAGGGCCCGCGCGTTCCTGGCGAGCCAGCAGAATGCCGACGGCGGGTTCAACATCGCCAAGGACGGCCAGCCCGGTTCCGACGTACGGGCCTCCGCCCAGGCGGTCGGCGGGGCGACCGGCGTCTCCTTCGGTACCCTGACCCGCGACCTGGCCGGCACCACCCCGGAGCCCGTCCCCAGCACGTCCGGTTCGGCCGCCGGCGGCACCGGTTCGCCCGTCATCGTCACCCCCGGTGGGGAAGCGGGTGGCGCCGGGTCCTCCGGCGGCAGCAGCACCCCGGGCGGCGGCCTCGCCTCCACCGGCGCCCAGGTCTGCGGTCTCGCCGCCGCGGCCCTGGCGCTGACGCTCGGCGGCTGGGGCCTCACCCGTGCCGCCAGGCGCCGCCGCGAGCACACCGGGAGCGGGGCATGAGCCGCACGCGCGGGCGGGTCCCGGCCCGGGCCGCCGCCGCACTGGGGCTGACGGTGGCGGCGTTCGCCGCCACCGCGGCCCCGGCCGGGGCGGCCCCGCAGCCGATGGGCCGGTGCACCACCTCCGCGGGGGTCGTGCTCGCCGTCGACTTCAGCCGCTGGGGCGGTCCGCTCTACCGCTCCTGCGGCTCGACGCCCACCACGGGGTACGAGCTCCTCAACCAGGGCGGCTGGGCCACCACGGGCACCGGCCACGACGGCCCCGCCTTCATCTGCCGCATCGGCTACAGCGGCCACCAGGGCGGGAAGCAGTACCCCACGGCGCAGCAGGACGACTGCGTCCTGACCCCGCCGGCCTCCGCGTACTGGTCGTACTGGCACGCGAACCCGGGCCAGAACACGTGGGAGTACAGCCAGCTGGGCGCCATGCTCTACAAGCCCAGGCCCGGCAGCGTCGACCTGTGGATCTTCGGCGGCACGAACATCGAGGGGACCGAGGGCAAGCCCACCGTCACCCCCGACCAGCTGCGCGCCAAGAACACCGAGCCGACCGGTGGCCCCGCGCCCCAGGACACCCGTACGGCGGCTCCCCTGCCGCCCGGCGTCAACACCGGCCCCCGGCCCGAGAACCCGCCGCCCGCCGCGACGCCCCCGGCCGCGACGACGCCACCGCCCGCCCCGACCGCGCCGGAGAGCCCCGCCCCCTCGGCGAGCCCGTCCGAGAGCGCCTCGCCTTCGCCCGCCGCGCCCCCGCCGTCCAGCGCACCGGCGGTGGCCGCTCCGGGCCCCCAGGTCGTCGACGCGGCTCCCGCCGCCGACGCGCAGCACGACGCGGGCTCGTACCTGCCCGCCGTCGCCACCGGGGCGCTGGTGCTCCTCATCGGCGCCGCCGCCGTGTACGCGGCCAAGCGCCGCCGCCGTACGGAGTAGCCGCGTGTCACGCACCACTGCCGCGGCGCCGGCCCGGTCGCCCGCGTCCGGCCCCGCGCCGGACGCGGGCGGCCGCCGTCTGCCCCGCACCCTGCACCCGGTGGCCTGGTGGGTCTGGGCCCTCGCCCTGGCCACCGCCGTGAGCCGCACCAACAACCCGCTGCTGCTGTTCCTGGTCCTCGCGGTCCTCGGCTACGTCATCACCATGCGCCGCACCGAGGCCCCGTGGGCCCGCGGCTTCAAGTACTACCTCTACCTGGCGCTGACCGTGGTGGCGATCCGGGTGCTGTTCCGCGCGGTCTTCGCGACCGGCATCACCCCCCGCGACCACTTCCTCTTCTCCCTGCCCCACATTCCCACCCCCGACTGGTACGCGGGCATCCAGCTCGGCGGCCCGGTCTCGCTGGAGGCGCTGCTCTCGGCGGCCACCGACGGGCTGCGGCTGGCCTGCATGCTGTGCTGCATCGGCGCGGCCAACACCCTCGCCAACCCCAAGCGGGCCCTGCGGATCCTGCCCGGCGCGCTGTACGAACTGGGCGTCGCGGTCACCGTGTCCATCAGCGTCGCCCCGCAACTCGTCCAGAGCGTCCAGCGCGTGCACCGGGCCAAGCGGCTGCGGGCCGGACGCGCCAAGGGGCTGCGCGCCCTGCGCGGGATCATCGTCCCCGTCCTCGAGGACGCCCTGGAACGCTCCCTGCGGCTCGCGGCCGCCATGGACTCGCGCGGCTACGGCCGGGCCGGCACCGCGACCCGCCGCTCCCGGCGGGCCACCGGCGCCCTCATGCTGCTCGGCATGTGCGGCCTGTGCGCCGGGGCGTACGGGCTCCTCGACGCCACCGCGCCGAAGCTGCTCGGCCTGCCCGCCATGGGCGCGGGCGCCCTGCTGTGCTTCGCGGGTCTGCGCCTCGGCGGGCGCCGGATCACCCGGACCACCTACCGTCCCGACCCCTGGCGCTTCGCCGAGTGGGCCGTCGCCGGCTGCGGGGTCCTGTCCGCCGTCCTGCTCTTCACCAACGCGGGGTTCAACGCCGCCGAGCTCAACCCCTCCATCTACCCGCTGAGCTGGCCCACGCTGCCGCTCGTCCCCGCCGCCGCGATCCTGCTCGCCGGGACCGCCGGATTCCTGGCTCCGCCCCCTGCCCCGCCCGCCCGGCCGGCCGTCCCCGTACAGCGCACCGAGGAACCCAAGTGATCACTTTCGACCAGGTCACCGTCCAGTACGACGACGCGGCCGAACCCGTGCTGCGGGACGTGGACCTGACCGTCGAGGAGGGCGAGCTCTGCCTGGTCGTCGGTCACACCGGCGTCGGCAAGTCCACGCTGCTCGGCGCCGTCAACGGCCTCGTCCCGCACTTCACCGGCGGCACCCTCTTCGGACGGGTCCTGGTGGACGGCCGGGACACCGCCGACCATCCTCCGCGCGAACTCGCCGACGTGGTCGGCGTGGTGGGCCAGGATCCGCTCGACGGGTTCGTCACCGACACCGTGGAGGAGGAACTCGCCTACGCGATGGAGCAGTTGGCGGTCCCTCCGGCGACCATGCGCAAGCGCGTCGAGGAGACCCTCGACCTCCTCGGCCTCGCCGACCTGCGCCACCGCGCGCTGCACGAGCTCTCCGGCGGGCAGCAGCAGCGCGTGGCCATCGGTTCCGTCCTCACCGCGCACCCCCGCGTGCTCGTGCTGGACGAGCCCACCTCCGCGCTGGACCCGACGGCCGCGGAGGAGGTCCTCGCGGCCGTCACCCGCCTCGTCCACGACCTCGGCGTCACGGTGCTCCTGGCCGAACACCGCCTGGAGCGCGTGGTCCAGTACGCCGACCGCGTCATCCACCTTCCGGGTGACGGCCTCGTCGTGTCGGGCGCCCCCGCCGATATCTTCCGTACCTCGTCCATCGCCCCGCCCATCGTGGAACTGGGCCGCGCCGCGGGCTGGTCCCCCCTCCCGCTCTCGATCCGTGACGCCCGGCGGGCGGCCGCGCCGCTGCGCGCCCGTCTCGCGGACACCGCTCCCCCGCCGGTACGGCCCGCCCGGGCCGCCGCCCGACCGGAACTCCTCACGGCCCGCGGCATCACCGTCACCTATCACGGCGTACCGGCCGTCCGCGAGGTCGACCTCGCCCTGCGGGGTGGCGAGGTCACCGCACTCATGGGCCGCAACGGATCCGGCAAGTCCTCCCTCCTCTGGGCCCTGCAGGGCTCCGGACCCCGCAAGGCCGGCACCGTGTCGGTCGACTCCGGCGGCTCCGGCGGCTCCAGTGGCTCCAGTGGCTCGAAGCCGAAGGATCCGCAGAAGCTTTCCGCGGCGGACGCCCGGCAGCTGGTCGGCCTGGTCCCGCAGACCCCGACCGACCTCCTCTACCTGGAGTCCGTGCGGCAGGAACTCGATCAGGCGGACACCGAGTCGGGCGTCGCGGCGGACGGGATCCGGGCGCGCTCCATCCTGGACCGGCTGACGCCGGACATCCCCGACACCACGCACCCGCGCGACCTCTCCGAGGGGCAGAAGCTGGCGCTGGTCCTGGCGATCCAGCTGGCCGCCGCCCCCCGCGTCCTGCTCCTCGACGAACCGACCCGAGGCCTCGACTACCGGGCGAAGAGCGAACTGATCCGCATCGTCGACGACCTCGCGGCGGAGGGCCGCACCGTCGTGATCTCCACCCACGACGTCGAGTTCGTCGCCCGGGCCGCCGACCGGGTCGTCGTCATGGCCGAAGGAGACGTCGTCGCCGACGGCCCGACCGCCGAAGTCATCGTCGCCTCGCCCGTCTTCGCCCCCCAGACGGCCAAGATCCTGGCCCCGCTGCCCTTCCTGACGGTCGCCCAGGTGGCCGCCGTCCTCCCCGACGACGAGACGGACCCGGACTCATGACCGCACGCGCCGCCGCCATCCGGATCAACGTGCGGGCCGGCATCGTCATCGCCATGGCCGCCTTCCTCGGCGTCGTCGCGTTCTTCTGGCCCTTCCTCGTCGCACCCGGGAAGTTCGGCTCGCACTACGCACCACCGCTGATCTTCGGCGTCCTGCTCGTCATCGTGCTCTGCGTGGTCATCTCCGAGATCGCCGAAGGGGGCATCAACTCCAAGGCCCTGGCCATGCTGGGCGTCCTGTCCGCCGTCAACGCCGCCGTCCGCCCCCTGGGCGCGGGCACGGCGGGCATCGAGACGGTGTTCTTCATCCTCGTCCTCGCCGGGCGGGTCTACGGCCCGGGGTTCGGCTTCACCCTCGGCTGCACCTCGCTCTTCGCCTCCGCCCTGATCACCGGCGGGGTCGGGCCGTGGATGCCGTACCAGATGTTCGGCTGCGCCTTCGTCGGCATGCTCGCGGGATTCCTCCCCCGGGCCACCGGCCGCCGGGAGGTGGCCCTGCTCGCCGTGTACGGCTCGGTCTCGGGCTACCTCTTCGGATTCCTCCTGAACCTCTCCTTCTGGCCGTTCTCCCTCGACCCCAACAGCTCCATCGCCTACCTCCCCGGCCTCCCCTTCACCGAGCAGTTCCAGCGCTACCTCGCCTTCGACCTGGCCACCTCGCTGGGCTGGGACACCGGCCGGGCCGTCACCAACTTCGTCTGCATCTGCCTGGCCGGCCCGGCCGTGCTGACGGTCTTCCGCCGCGCGGCCCGCAAGGCCCGCTTCCAGGCCCCGATCCGCTTCGCACCCGCCACACCCCCGACGGCACCCGAACCTGCGCCTGAACCCGCGCCTGCGCCTGCGCCTGCGAAGCCGCGGGCGCGCTAGCGCGCCCGGGGCGACCGGCCCCGGGCCACCTTGACGGCGATGCTCGTGCAAACGCCCACGGCCCGGGCGCCATCGGGGAGGGATGCGGCACGGGCGGGCACGCTCCGCTCGGGGCGCGGGCTGCCGGGGCGTTCCGGCCCGGCGGACGCGGGTCCTCGCCGCGGTCCGTCCCCTGCCCGTGCCCCGGAGCCGCCGCGCGGCTGGTCGGCGGCTGTGACGCGGCTTCCCGACCCGATCCCGAACCTCCGGGCGCGGCACTCTCCAAGGGCATTGGCGCTGCCCCCGCACAGGGCGCGCGATTGGCTTGTTTGCAGCAGCTGACGCTCTCGGCGCGCCGCACCCTCCTCCGCGTGCCCCGCCCGCACCCCGACCCTCCTGGACGCGATCTGCCTTTGACGGTGCGGATCTTGACGAATCGTCAGAGTTGACCGGGCCTCCGACCCTCCGTAGGGAGGTCCGTTCGGCCCGACGTGTACATGACGGTTGATTCCGGGCCGCGGACGGGCCTTGACGGTGTGTGGGTGTTGTGCGAATCTCTCGACAGGTCTGGACCAATTGTCTTCACATCGGGCGGGGGCCGGAGCTACCGGACGCCTCGGGGACCCCGATGTGTCCGGCGGTCCTGACCGCTCACGGCCGTCGGCCGGTCCTCCGGGGGGTGGACCGGACCCCACACGGTGGCCGAAACCGTCACCGATTCCGCTTGCCGCAGCCCGCCGTTGGCGACCCACGCTCCGACGCTCGGCGGCAGCCCCGCGCCCCATGCCGCGTCCGCACGTTCACCGTGCCGCTCCTCCACTCTGCTCCGACGTCCTAAGTGAGCTGCAGATGTCCGAAGTCCTCCCCCGATCCGACCGCACCACGGCCTCGCCGGCCCAGCAGGGCGTCTGGCTCACCGATCGACTGGGGCTGGCCCGCGAGGCGTTCCACATGCCGGTGCGGATCTCCTTCGACCGGATCGACACGGCGGCCCTGGCCCGCGCGGTGGCCGCGGTGACCGGGCGTCATCCGGCCCTCGCCGCACGGCTGGTGGAACGCGACGGGCAGGTCTGGCAGGAGCCCGCGGACCAGCGGCCCGAACTGGTGCAGCTCGAAGCACCTTCGGACGAGGCCGACGTGGAGAAGCGGCTGGAGGAGGAGGCGGCCCGTCCCTTCGTCCTGGCGACCGGCCCGCTCAGCCGCTTCACCCTGCTCAGGCGGGCCGACGGCAGCGCCGAGCTGCTGGTCACCGCCCACCACTCGGTCTTCGACGGCAATTCCAAGGACGTCCTGGTCCGGGACCTCGCAGCCGCGTACGGCTCGGCGCCCCAGCCCGCGACCGCCGCTCAGGCCGCTCAGGCCGCTCAGGTTGCACCGCCCGCTCAGGCCGCACCGAGCGCGGAACCGGGTGCCGCGCGGAGGGCTGCCGAGTGGTACGGGCCGCGTTGGGCCGCCGCCACCGAGCCGGTACTGCCGGGCGCACCCCGGACCAGGACCGTCGCCGGGGCCGGGGAGGCGGTCGAGTGGCGCCTCGACGGTTCCGGGGTCACCAAGTTGGCCGCCGCGGCCGCTCTCACCGGCACCACCGTCTTCGAGTTCCTGCTCGCGGCCCTGCACGGGTTGCTGCGCCGCTACGGCGGTGAAGCGGTGCCGGTGTCCGTCCCGCTCTCCACCCGTACGCCCGAACTCCGCCAGGAGGTGGGGCTGTTCGTCAACGAGCTGCCCGTCTCCGCGCCTGCGGCCGACGCGTCGCGGACCTTCGCCGCCTTCGCGGCCGCCGTCCGGACGGAGCTGCGGGCCGGATACCCGTTCCGCGGCGTGCCCTTCGGCACCGCCGTCCCCGGACTGGGCCCCCGTGTCGGCCTGACCGCCGTGTCGCTCGGCTACCGCCGGCGCGGCCCGGACCCGGAGTTCACCGGTACCGGCGCCCGGATCGCCTGGGCCGTGTACAACCGCACCGCCCGCAACACCCTCCACCTCCAGATCGTCGAAGCCCCCGACACGCCCGACGCGCCGGGCGGCGGCATCGACTTCAGCCTCCAGTACGACCCGGCCGTCATCGCCCCGGACGTCGCCCGCCGGATCGCCGGCCACTACGGCACCCTGCTGGCGGGCGCGGTCGCCACGCCCGGCACCCCGCTGGTGGACCTGCCGCTGCTGGACGCCGCCGAACTCCGTGCCGTCACCACCGCGCCCAACGCGACCGACAGGCCCTATCCGGCCGACCGGACCGTGCTCGACCTGTTCCGCGCCCAGGCCGCCGCCTCCCCCGAGGCCATCGCGGTCAGCGCGGCCGGCCGCCACCTGCGGTACCGCGAACTGCTGACCCGCGTCAATCAGTTGGCCGCGGCGCTGCGCGCCGGCGGGGTCCGGCCCGGCGATCTCGTCGCCCTCCACCTCGACCGCACCGCCGACCTGCCCGCCGCGCTGCTCGCCGTCCTCGCCACCGGTGCGGCGTACCTGCCGCTGGACCCCGGATACCCGGCCGAGCGCCTCGCCCTCGTCCTGCGCGACTCCGGAGCCGTCCTGGTGCTCGCCGACCGCGAGCCCTCGCCCGCGGTCGCCGCCGCCGCCCCCGCGGTCCTGCGGCTGCCGGCGCCGTCGGCACAGGCTCCGGCCGCCGCCGCCGTCTCCGGCGCCGCCCCCGGTCCGGAGGACGTGGCGTACGTCCTGTACACCTCCGGCTCCACGGGCCGCCCCAAGGGCGTCACGGTCGGCCACCGGGCGCTGGTCAACCTGCTCAGCTCCTTCGCCGACCGGCTCGGCTCCGGGCCCCGGCACGCCTGGCTCGGCCTGACCTCGCTCTCGTTCGACATCTCCGCGCTGGAGCTGTACCTGCCGCTGATCACCGGCGGCCGTCTGGTCCTGGCTCCGGACGGCCTCGCCGTCGACGGCCCCGGCCTGCTCGCCCTGATCGGCGCCGAGGGCGTCACGCACGTCCAGGCCACCCCGTCCGGGTGGCGCGTGATGCTCACGGCAGGGACCGGCTCCGACGCCCTCAGCTCCGTGACCGGCCTGGCCGGCGGCGAGGCGCTCCCGCTGCCGCTCGCCCGCGCACTGCGCGCGCGCACCGCCCGGCTGTTCAATGTGTACGGGCCCACCGAGACCACCATCTGGTCCACCTGCAGCGAACTCACCGCCGAACCCACCCAGGTCAGGATCGGCCGCCCGATCGCCAACACCCGAACCTACGTCGTCGACGAGCAGCTGAACCCCACCCCGCTCGGCATTCCCGGAGAGCTGCTGATCGGCGGGGACGGCGTCGCCCACGGCTACCTCGGCCGGCCCGAACTCACCGCCGAGCGCTTCGTACCGAACCCGTTCGGCCCGCCCGACACCCGGCTCTACCGCACCGGCGACCGCGCCGTCTGGACGGCCGACGGCGAACTCGACTTCCTCGGCCGGATCGACGACCAGGTCAAGATCCGCGGGCACCGGATCGAACTCGGCGAGATCGAGTCCGTCCTGCTGGACCACCCGGCCCTCGCCGAGGCCGCCGTCGCCGTCCGCACAGGGGAGGACGGAGAGCCCTTCCTGGCCGGCTACCTCGTCCCGGCCGCCGGCGCGCGCCCACCCGCTCCCGGCGACCTGCGCGACCACCTGATGCGCACGCTGCCGGCCGCGATGGTGCCGCAGCGCTGGCTCTCCGTGGAGCGCCTGCCCCTCACCCCCAACGGCAAGCTGGATCGGCGGGCCCTGCCGGTACCGCCCCGCGAGGCTCCGGCTCCGCAGGTCGCCGACACCCACACCGGCTCCGAATCAGCGTCCGGCTCCGGCTCCGGCGACGAGACGACCGCGACGATCCGCCGGATCTGGGCCGAGGTGCTGAACCTGCCCGACGTCGGCCCCGAGGACGACCTGTTCGACCTCGGCGGCCACTCGCTCACGGTGATCCAGATCGCTGCCCGGATCCGCGACGCGCTGGGCGTGGAGCTGGACTTCGACCTCTTCTTCGACGTACCGACCCCGGCCGGCATCGGCGCCGCCGTCCGCGAGCGCCACTAGGGGGTGTCGTCAAAGTCGTTTCTGCCGTGCGGCGCCCGGCACGCACGCTCGCCGCGTTGTCGGGATCGCCCGTGTACATCCGGTACACGGGCGACCCTCCGCCTCGCGAGCGCACGCACCGGACACCGCACGGCCCGCCCTCCGGGCGTACGAAACGACTCCGACGACACCCCCTAGGCCCCGCCCGGCGCGCCGGGGCGCGGGCCACTCGCCCGCGCCCGGCCCCGCCGCGTCCGCACCCCCCGTTTCCCCCGCCGAACGCCCGAACAGGAACCCGATGACGGATACCCAGGACCTGCCCGCCGGTTGGTCCGCAGCCAAGCGTGCCCTGCTCAGCCAGCGGCTGCGCGGCGCCGCCGCCCCCGCCCGGGTGGTGGACCCCCGCCCGGCGGACACCGCACCGCCGCTCTCCAGCGGCCAGGAACGGCTCTGGTTCATGGACCAGCTCGCTCCCGGCTCCACGGCCTACACGCTGGCGCCGGCCCGCCGGCTCCGCGGCCCCTTCGACCGCGCCGCGCTGGACGCCGCGCTGACCGACCTGGTGGCCCGGCACGAGAGCCTGCGGATGACCTTCCGCACCACCGAGGCCGGCACCGCCGAGGTCCAGGTCGCCGCACCCGCACCGTTCGCCGCCCGGCACCTGGACGCCAGTGCGGACCCGGATCCGCAGGCGCGCGCCGCCGCCGAACTCGGCGCGCTGATCGCCGTACCCTTCGACCTGCAGGCCGGCCCGCTCCTTCGCGCCCTGGTGGTGCGGATCGCCGAGGACGATCACGTCCTCGCCCTGGTGATGCACCACATCGTCTGCGACGGCTGGTCGATCGACCTCCTCAACCGCGAGCTCGACCTCCGCTACGCCCACCACGCACACGGCGCCCCCGGTGAACTTCCGCCGCTGGAGGTCCAGTTCGGGGACTACGCGGTCTGGCAGCGGGACCGCCTGGAGAACGGACAGCTCGCCGCCTCGCGGGAGCACTGGCGCGGCGAACTCGACGGCGTGCCGGCCCTGGAGCTGCCCACCGACCGCCCCCGCCCGCCGCTGTTCACCTTCGACGGGGCCGCGACCGAGTTCCGCTGGAGCCCCGAGCTCTCCCGCCGGATCGGCGAGACGGCGCAGGCCTACGGCGCCTCCACGTACATGGTGCTGATGGCCGCGTTCCAGGCCCTGCTGAGCCGGCACACCGGCCAGCGGGACTTCGCCGTCGGCTCCGCTGTCGCCGGCCGCCTCCACCGCGAACTCGAAGGCGTCGTCGGCGCGTTCGTGAACATGCTGCCGATCCGCGCCCGGCTCTCCGCCGACCTCGGATTCGGCCGGCTGATCAGCCGGGTCCGCGAGACGACGCTCGACGCGTACGCGCACCAGGAGGTGCCGTTCGAGCAGATGGTCAGCGATCTCGCCGTGGAGCGCGACGTCAGCCGCGCCGCCGTGTTCCAGACCACCTTCGCCTTCCAGAACTACGGCGACCCCGCAGCCACCCCCACCGCGGGCCTCGACTCCGAGGGCTTCGGCTACGAGGCGACCACCACCCACGCCGACCTCGCCCTCTACATGCGCGAGGAGCCGGACGGCGGCCTCTACGGACTGCTCACCTACCGCACCGACCTCTTCGACGCCGCCACCGTAGAGGGCCTCGCCGAGCGGTTCCGGCTGCTGACCGCGGCCGGCGTCGCCGACCCCGAGCTGCCGGTCGACCGGCTCCCGCTGCTCGGCGCGGCCGAGCGGACGGCCGTACTGAAGACCTGGGCCACCGGTCCCGCGCTGCCGGAAGGGGGTCCCGCCACGCTCACCCGGGCGCTGGCCCTGACGGCGGCCCGGACGCCCGGGGCGCCGGCGCTGGTCTTCCAGGACCGCACGCTGTCGTACGGCGAACTCGACCGGCGCGCCAACGCCATGGCCCGGCGCCTGCGGGCGCTGGGCGTGGGTGCGGACGACCGGGTGGCCGTCTGCCTGGAACAGTCCGCCGAGCTGGCGGTCGCGCTGGTCGCCGTGCTCAAGGCCGGCGGCGGCTACCTGCCGCTCGACCCCGAGCAGCCCCCGGCCCGGCTCGCCCACCTGGTCGCCGACGCCGGGGCCAAGGTCCTGATCACCGACACCGTGCTGCGACCGCGATTCGGCGACCACCCGGCGGCCGACCTGCTGACCGGCGACGGCGACGGCGACGACGACGACGCGGCCGAGGGGAACGGGACACCGCTGGAAGAGGTCTCCGGCGCGGACCACCTGGCGTACGTGATCTACACCTCGGGCTCCACCGGTACCCCCAAGGGCGTCGCGGTGCAGCACCGCCAGGTCCTCAACTACCTCGCGGGCGCCCGCGAGCGGCTGCGGATCGAGCCCGGGGCCTCCTTCGGGCTGTTGCAGTCGCTCTCCTTCGACTTCAGCATCACCATGCTCTACCTGGCGCTGACGACCGGCGGCCGGGTCCACCTGCTGCCGCGCCGGATCGCGGGCGTGGAACTGGCCGCGGAGATCGAGCGGGCCGGCATCGACTACCTGAAGATGACGCCCTCCCACCTGGCCGCGCTGACCGCCGACGCCCCGGTCGAGCAACTGCTGCCGCGCCGAGCGCTGGTCCTCGGCGGCGAGGCCAGCAGCTGGTCCTGGGCGGCGGGCATCGCCGCGCTGGGCCGGTGCGCGGTGTTCAACCACTACGGGCCGACCGAGGCCACGGTGGGGATCACCGTCCACGAGGTCACCGCCGACGGCGTGGACGCGCCGGGCAACACCCCGATCGGCAGTCCGCTGGCCGGCGGGCGCTGCTACGTCCTCGACGAGGCCCGCAACCCCGTGCCGCCGGGCGTCACCGGGGAGTTGTACGTGGGCGGGGACCGGCTGGCCCGCGGCTACCTCGGGCGGCCGGACCTCACCACCGAACGGTTCCTGCCCGACCCGTACGCCGACCCGGCCGGCGCGGAGTCGTCCCCGGCCGACGCGGAGTCGTCCCCGGCCGACACGGAGGCCTCCGCGGCCGGCCCGGCCGGCGCCGGCCCGGGGGCCCCGGGGGCCGGCGGCCCGCGGATGTACCGCACCGGCGACCTGGCGCGCTGGCGCGCCGACGGAGCCCTGGAGTACCTCGGCCGCGGCGACGACCAGATCAAGGTCCGCGGCTACCGGGTCGAGCCCGGCGAGATCGAGGCCGCCCTGACCGCCCTGCCCGGCGTCACCCAGGCGGTGGTCCTCGCCCGCGGCGAGGGCGTCCGGCAGAACCTCGTCGCCTACCTGGAACGCCCCGCCGGCGGCGAACCGCCCGCCGCCGCCGACCTGCGCGCCGCCCTGGGCGAGATCCTGCCGGACTACATGGTCCCGGCCCGCTACGTGGTGCTGGAGCGGATGCCGCTGCTCGCCCACGGCAAGGTCGACCGCAAGGCGCTGCCCGCGCCCGAGGACGGCCCGGCCGCCGGCGCCCACGTCGAGCCGGAGGACGGCACCGAGCAGGTGATCGCCGCCATGTGGGCAGACCTCCTGGACCTCCCCCGGGTCGGCGCCCTGGACGACTTCTTCGAGCTCGGCGGTCATTCCCTGCTCGCCACCCAGGTGGTCGCCCGGATGCGCCGGGCCTTCCCCGACCTGGCCACCCCGGTCGGCGTGATGGACCTCTTCAAGTACCCGACGGTCCGCCGGCTCGCCGCGCTGGTGGCCACTCCCGAGGCCGACCGCGGCCCGCGCCGGCTGCTGCACCGGCTCACGCCCGAGCGCCGCACGGTGGCCGCCAGCGTGGTCTGCGCCCCCTACGGCGGCGGCAGCGCGCTGATCTACAAGCCGCTCGCCGACGCCATGCCGGCGGACTGGGCCCTGCACTCCATCGCCGTCCCGGGCCACGAGCTGGGCGAGGAGGCGATGGACATCGACGAGGTCGCCCGGCTCTGCGCCGAGGAGATCGTCGCCCACGTCGCCGGACCGCTGGTGCTGTACGGGCACTGCGGGGTCGGAGTCCGGCTGACCGTGGAGATCGCCCGCCGGGTGGAGGCGGCCGGCCGGAAGATCGACGCCGTCCACCTCGGAGGCATCTTCCCGTTCGCCCGGCCGAAGGGCCGCGGCGCCGCGCTGGCCGAGCGCTTCGCCGAGCTGGCAGCCCGCCTGCGCAGCGACCAGGGCATGATCAACGCCCTGGCCGCGGCGGGCCTGGACGTGGACGAGGTCGACGAGGACCAGCTGCGGCTCATCGTGCACAACCGCCGGGTCGGCACCAAGGGCGCCGAGCGCTACTTCGGCGAGCTGTACGAGAGCGAGGGCGGCGCCATCACGGCGCCGGTGATCGCCGTCTGCGGCGACCGCGACCCGGCGACCGAGTTCTACGAGGAGCGGTTCCGCGAGTGGCACCGGATCACCGGGACCGCCGCCGTGGTGGTCCTGGACGAGGCCGGGCACTTCTACCTCAAGTACCGCGCCGCGGAGCTGGCCGACATCCTGACCGGGGTGCACCGTTCGATCGCCGCCGGCGAGGAGGCGCGCCACGAACGCACCGCCGACGCCACCTGGTGGCTGGCCGGCCTGTCCCGCGACGCCGCCGGCCCGGAGCCGGCCGCAGGGCCGCGGCCCGAGACCGGCCACGGGCCGGAATCCGGGCAGCCGGAGGAGCCGGAGCGGGCCGGGGCGCCGGGGAAGTCCCGGAAGGCCCGCGGGCGCGGCCCCGTCCGCCCGACGATGGGCCGTTTCCTGGCCGTCGCCACCGGCCAGCAGCTCTCGATGATCGGCTCGGCGCTCACCGAATTCGCCCTGCCGATCTGGGTCTACCTGCAGACCGGCTCGCTGTTCCAACTCGGCCTGCTCGCCGCCTTCGGCCTCGTACCCGGCATCGTGGTCGCCCCGCTGGCCGGCGCCATCGTCGACCGCGGCGACCGACGCCGGGTGATGCTGTGGGGCGACGTCGCGGCCGGCCTGACCCAGGCGGCCCTGCTGGTGCTCTACCTCAGCGGCTCGCTGGAGACCTGGCACTGCTACGTGATGATCTCCCTGCTCTCCGCCGCGCTCGCCTTCCAGCGCGTCGCCTGGGGTTCGGCGGTGCCGCAGCTGGTGCCCAAGCGCTACCTCGGCCGTGCCAACGGCGTGGTCCAGATGGCGTTCGGCCTCGCCCAGTTCCTCGTCCCGCTGATCGCGGTCGGCATCCTGCACGTGATCGGCCTCGGCGGCATCCTGGTCTTCGACGTCGTCAGCTACCTGCTCGCCACCGGCGTCACCCTGGCCGTGCGTTTCCCCGACGCGATGGCCGCCACGCGCCGCGAGAGCGTCGCCGCCGAGATCCGGGCCGGTTTCCGACGGGCGCTCGGCAGCCGCCACTTCAGGGCCATGCTGTTCTGGTTCGCGGTGCTGAACATCTTCCTCTCCCCGCTCTTCCTGCTCGTCACCCCGCTGGTGCTCTCCTTCTCCTCGACCGCGGCGGCCGGCTGGGTCTCCACCGCGGCCGGTCTCGGCGCCGTCCTCGGCGGACTCACCCTGCTGGTGTGGGGAGGCCCGCGCCGGATGCGCCTGCGCGGCGTCCTGTTCGCCACCCTCGGCCTCGCCGCCGCCTGCGTCGTCACCGGCCTGCGGCCCTCGGTGACCGTGGTCGCCGTCGGCGCGTTCGGCATGACCTACGGGCTGGCCCTGCTCAACGGCATCTACGCGACGGTCGTCCAGACCAAGGTGCCGATGCGCTTCCACGGCCGGGTGATCGCGGTGAACACCATGGTCGCCTGGTCCACCCTGCCGATCGGCTTCGCCCTGGTCGCCCCGCTCGGCCCCCAACTGCTCCAGCCCCTGATGGACGAGGGCGGCGCGCTGGCCTCCAGCGTCGGAGCGCTGATCGGCACCGGCGACGGCCGCGGCATCGGCCTGCTCTACCTGGTGTTCGGCCTCGCCATGGCCGCACTGGTCCTGATCAGCCTCTGCATTCCCGTCCTGGCCCGCTTCGACCGGGACGTCCCGGACGCCGAGTCCGACGACCTGATCGGCCTGGAGACCCTGCAGGCCCGCGCGAAAAGCGAGATGAGCACATGACCTCCCCGACCTCGATCGCCCGCCATCCGCTGACCGACGAGCAGCGCCGCCTCTGGTTCCTCCAGCAACTGAACCCCGAGGACAGCGGGTTCAACATGTACCTGAACCGGCGCTGGAGCGGTCCGATCGACCCGCGGGCCCTGAGCGCGGCCCTGACCCGGCTCACCGCGCGCCACCGGGTCCTGCGCACCCGGTTCGCCCTGGAAGGCGAGCAGCCCGTCCAGCTCGTCGAGCCCGTACGGGACGTCGAACTCGTCCTGGTCGCGATACCGGACGCCGCGGAGGAGTCCTTCACCGCGGCCTGCGCCCCCTACGTCAACGCCCCCTTCGACCTGGGCGAGCGCCCGCCGTTGCGGGCCGTCCTGGTCAGCGCCGGCGAGCACGAGCACGCCCTGGGCGTGGTGGTGCACCACATCGTCTCCGACGGCTGGTCGTTCACCGTGCTCTGGCGCGAGCTGCTCGCGCTGTACCGCGAGGAGACCGGCGAGGCCCCGGCCGAACTGCCGGAGCTGAAGCTCCAGTTCGGTGACTTCGCGCTCGCCGAACGGGCCCGGCTGGACGGCGGCGCCGCCGAGGAGGCGGTCCGGTACTGGACCGGCCGGCTGACCGGGATCAGCCCCCTGCGGATGCCGCTGGACCACCCCAGGCCCGCCGAGCCCGTCCATCCGGCCGGCTTCGCCGACCTCCCCCTCGGCCCCGACCTCGTCGCCGGACTGGACGGGCTGGCCCGCGAGCAGCGCTGCACCCCGTTCATGGTGCTGCTCGCCGCCTATCAGAGCGTGCTGTCCCGCTGGAGCGGCAGCCGGGACTTCGCGGTCGGCACCCCGCTGGCCGGCCGCAACGAGACCGCCCACGAGGACCTGCTCGGCTACTTCTCCCGCACCGGGGTCATCCGTGCGGACCTCACCGGCGAGCCCGACTTCCGCACCGTGCTGCGCCGGGTGCGCTCGGCCACGATGGCCGCGCTGAGCCATCAGGACGTCCCGGTCGAGCGGGTGGCCGCCGCGCTGGGCCTGCCCGTGCTGCCCGGCGTCGGCCCGCTCTACCAGGCGGTGTTCGTCCACCAGAGCCAGTACGACCTGGCCGGCGGGGACGAGCGGGACGCGCTGCCCGCAGGCGTCCGGACGGCGAGCATGGACTCCGGTTTCGACCGGGCCAAGACCGATCTGCTGCTCGACAGCTGGCGCACCCCGGACGGCGGGATGACGCTCTCGTTCTGCTTCGACCGGGAGCTCTTCGAGCGCGCCACGGTCGAGGCCCTGGCGCGCCGGATCCGCGACCTGCTCGCCCGGGCCGTCGCGGACGTGGAGGTCCCCCTGCACGGTGACTGGCTGCTGTCCGGCGAGGAGCACGCCGCGCTGCTCGCCCTGGGCGCCGGACCCGTCGCCGAGGACGTCCGTCCGATCCTGCGCGGCTTCGCCGACCAGGTCGCCGCCCGTCCCGACGCACCCGCCGTCGAATGCGCGGGCAGCATCCTCACCTACGCCGAACTCGACCTGGCGTCGGACGAACTGGCCCGTCGGCTGGGTCCGGTCGCCGGCCGCACGGTGGGCGTCCGGATCGAGCCGTCCGTCGAGCTGGTCACGGCCCTGCTGGCGATCTGGAAGGCCGGCGCCGGCTACCTGCCCCTCGACCCCGCGCACCCGGCCGAACGCCGGCGGCTGATGCTCGACGAATCGGACGCCGTGCTGCTGCTCACCGGAGGCGAACGTCCGGACCTGGGGGTCCCGGTGCTGGCCGTAGGCGATCCGGGCACCGGGGCCGGGCGGGCCGGAGCCGCGGGCATCGCGTCCGGGACCCCGGATCCCGCGGGGGCCCCGCTGCCCGGTACCGACCCGGGCGGCCTGGCGTACGTCCTCTACACCTCGGGTTCCACCGGCACTCCCAAGGGCGTCGCCGTCGAACACGCCGCCCTGGCCGAGCGCGTCGGGTGGATGGCCGGTCCGCAGGGCTACGGGCTCCGGCCGGGCGACCGGATCGTCCAGTTCGCCTCCCTCGGCTTCGACACCCACGCCGAGGAGATCTGGCCCGCCCTCACCGCGGGCGCCTGCGTCGTGCTGCTGCCCGGCGGCGGCCGGATGCTGCCCGACCTGCTGCGCACCGACGCCGGGCGGTCCGTCACCGTGCTCGACCTGCCGACCGCGTACTGGCAGGAACTGGTCTCGCTCGGGGACCGGACCCCGTGGCCGCCGGCGCTGCGCCTGGTGGTCCTCGGCGGTTCCGAGGCGCGGGCCGACTCCCTCGCCCGGTGGCGGGAGCGGCACGGCGACACCGTCCGGCTGGTCAACACCTACGGCCCGACCGAGGCCACCGTCATCGTCACCGCGGGCGAGCTCGCCGGCGGGACCGCGGGCCGCACCGCCGGAGGGCCCGCGGCCGGGCAGCGCCCGCCGCTCGGCCGTCCGCTGCCCGGGGTGCGGCTCTACCTCCTGGACGAGCGCGGCAGCCTGCTGCCCGCAGGCTCCGAGGGGGAGCTGTACATCGGCGGCGCCGGCCTGGCGCGGGGCTACCTGGCCCGGCCCGAGCTCACGGCGGAGGCCTTCCTCCCGGATCCGTTCGCCGACACCCCGGACGGCCGGATGTACCGCACCGGCGACCGCGCCCGGTGGCGCGCCGACGGGCAGCTGGAGTTCCTCGGCCGCGCCGACGACCAGGTGAAGATCCGCGGATACCGGATCGATCCCGCCGAGATCGAGGCTGCCCTGACCGCCCACCCCGCGGTCGGCCGGGCGGCCGTGCAGGTCCGCGACGGCCGCCGGCTGATCGCCTACGCCGTCCTGCGGCCGGCCGCGGAAGCGCAGTCCGCCGCCGCCCCGCCGCAGGCGGGCGAGCTGCGCGAGCACCTCGCCCGCCTGCTGCCGGCGTTCATGGTGCCGGACGCCGTGGTGCTGCTCGACACCCTCCCCCTCACCGTGAACGGCAAGCTCGACACCGCGGCTCTGCCGGACCCGGACCCGGCGGGCGCCGCCACCGGGTACCTGGCGCCCCGTACCGATGCCGAGGCGCTGGTGGTCGACCTCTGGCAGGAGGTCCTCGGCGTACCGAGGGTCGGCGTCCTGGACGACTTCCTCGCCCTCGGCGGGGACTCGCTCCTGGTCACCCGGGTCGCCGCCCGCATCCGGGCCGGTGTCGGCCTCGACGTGTCGATCCGCGACGTCTTCGAGAGCCCCACGCCCGCAGCCCTGGCGGCGCGGATCGAGGCACTGCTGATCGCCGAGATCGATGCCCTCAGCGAGGAGCAGGCGGCCGACCGGCTGGACTGACCCCGCGTCCGGCTCGGGGCGGTCCCGCCGCCGCCGAGGAGTCCGAGCCGCCGTGCCCGGACTCCTCGGCGGAGCGGGGCGCCCCGTCCCGGCCTCCACCTCCGACGTCCGACCGCCCACCTCATCTCACGGAGAACGCCATCGCCACCACCGTGCCGCCCGCCGCGACGACCGTCCCGGAGCTCCTCGACGCGCGGGCCACCGAACACCCCGACCACCTGGCGCTGCAGGTCGTCGGCGGCGGGGAACTCACGTACCGCCGTTGGCGCGAGGAGGCGCTGCGCGCCGCCGTCGGGCTGGCCGCCGCCGGGGTCGGACCGGGCGACCGGGTGGTGCTGCGGTTCACAGGCGCGCGCTGGGAGCGGTACGCCGTCGGCTTCCTCGCCGTCCAGTACGCGGGCGGGGTGCCCGTCCCGGTCCGCGAGGACCTGTCCGAGAACGATGCCGCCGCCCTGGCCGCGCTGGCCGAGGCCGGAGCGGTCCTGCGGGAGGGCGAACCTCCCGCCGTCCCGGGACTGACCGACCTGCGCCTGGACGTCCTGCTCGCGGCGCACCCCGAGGTGCCGGCCGGCCCGCCCCACCGCGTCGGCCCGGCCGACCCGGCCCAGGTGATCGGCACCTCCGGCACCACCGGCGCGCCCAAGGGCGTGCTCGCCGCGCACGGAAACCTGACCGCCGGCCTGACCGCCCACCCGCGCCGCCGCGCCTACGCGCACTCGCGGCACGCCCTGCACGCCTTCCCGATCGGGACCAATGCGGGCCAGGTGATGCTGCTGGGCGCACTGACCGCCTCGCCCACCACGCTCAGCCTGCCGCGCTTCGACGCGGACGCGTTCGGCAGCGCGGTCGAGAAGTTCGGGGTCGGCACGGCGTTCCTGGTGCCCTCGATGGCCATCGAGCTGGTCAACGCGGGCACCGCCGGGCGGTACGACCTGAGCAGTCTGCGCCTGGTGAACTCCTCCGCGGCCGCCCTGCCCGTGCCGGTGGCCGCCGCGCTGGCCGCGGCGCTGCCGGGCGCGACGCTGGTCAACACGTACACCTCCGCGGAGGCTTCGCCCGCGCAGATCTCCACCGTGGTCGACACCCGCCGTCCCGGTTCGCTGGGCCGCCCTGCCGACCCCCGTGACATCCGGATCCTCGACGCGGACGGGCTGCCGCTGTCCGCCGGGCAGGTCGGCGAGGTCTGGCTGCGCCAGCCGGGACCGCCGCGCGGCTACCTGGGGGACGCCGGGCAGAGCGACCGGGTGTTCCGGGACGGCTGGGTGCGGATGGGCGATGTCGGACGCCTCGACCCGGACGGCTACCTGTACCTGGTCGACCGGGAGAGCGACGTCATCAAGAGCGGTGCGCTGAAGGTCTCCACCCTGCGGATCGAGGAGGTGCTGCACGCACACCCCGCGGTCGCCGACGCCGCCGCGCTCGGCCTGCCGCACCCGGTGATGGGCGCCGTCCCCGTGGCGGTGGTGGTGGCCGGGCCCGGCGGTCTGGATCCGGACGAGCTCCGGCTGTTCCTGAGCGCCCGGTTGAGCCGGCCCGAACTGCCGGTCCGGATCGTGCTCGCCGACGACCTGCCCCGGAACCCGAGCGGCAAGGTGGTCAAGCACCGGCTGCGCCCGCTGTTCGACGTGCCGGCGGAGCCCGCGGGACCCGTGGTCGCCCCCGCCACCCCGACGGAACTGCGGCTGTCCGCGCTCTGGAGGCGCCTGCTGGGCCGGCCGGTCACCGATGTGGCCGCCGAGTTCTTCGCGCTGGGCGGCGACTCGTTCCGGGCGGTCCAGCTCGCCACCGGCATCAGCGACGAGTTCGGGGTCCGGGCGCGCACCGCCCTGATCTTCGAGCGGCCCTCGCTGCGCTCCCAGGCGGCCTGGGTGGACCACCCCGACCGGGGGCGGACCGCTGCCGACGCGGCGGATGCCGGGACGCGGACCGTGACGCCGTACCTGGCCGCGCTCCGTGCGCAACCGCACGCCGTGGCACTCACCTCGCAGCAGGAGAACTTCTTCCGCTGGATGGCCGAGGCCCCCGGGCGGGACGCCGGCGCGGTGACGGCGCTGTTCAAGGTGGCCGACCGGCTGGAACCGGAGACCCTGGGCCTGGCGCTCACCGAGGCGGTCCGGCGCCACCCGGCGCTGCGGACCCGGTTCGAGGCGGTGGGCGAGGGGGTCGTGCGGGCCGTACTGGACGAGGAGCCGCGGGTGCGGATCACGCTCACCCGGGCCCCGGGCGCCACGGACGCGGAGGTGGACGCCCTGCTGCTGGCCGAACGCGACCGCCTCACCGACCTGGCCCGCGACCCGATGGCCCGCCTCCTGGTGGTCAGCCGGTCGGAGACCGACCACGTGGTGCTGGTGGCGATGCACCACATGGTCTCCGACGGCTGGTCGGTCGGCGTGCTGCTGGCCGACCTCGGGGTGTTCTACTCCGCGCTGCGGCGGGGCCGCTCGGCCCCGCCGGCCCGCTCGGGCCCGGGCTACCCGGAGCTGGTCGGCTGGGCGAACGCGCACTGGCCGGCGTCCCGGGCCCACTTCGGTTCCGCGCTGGCCGGGGCGCCGGAGGCCGTGGAGCGGTTCGCCGGCCGCCGGGCGGTGGACGAGGTGCTGACCAAGGCGCACGAGTTCGAGGTGCCGGCTCCGCTGGCCGACGCGCTGCGGGCGCGGGCGGCCGAGCTGGGCGCCACGCCGTTCCTGGCCGTCACGGCGGCCTGGACCGGACTGCTGGCCGGCCGCAGCGGCCGGCCCGACCTGGTGGTGATGACCCCGGTGCCCGGCCGCCCGCGCCCGGACGCCGAGCGAACGGTGGGCTGCTTCGTCCAGTCGTTGCTGCTGCGGGTGGACGCGAGCGGGGGGCCCGGTTTCGCCGAGCTGGTGGACCGGCTGCGGACCGTCTACAGCGAGGCGCTGGACCACCAGCTGTACCCGTTCGCCGAGTTCAGCCCGTCCGTGCCGTTCGCGGCCTGGCTCCGCTACGAGGCCTGGGCCGCGCCCGCGCAGCTCCCCGGTCTGGCCTGCGAGCCCTGGGAGCTGCCGCGCGGCAGCACCGTGCCGTGGCCGCTGCCGGGCGGCGACCGGGGCGTGCCCGAGCTGACCGTGGTCGAACAGCCGGACGGCGGACTGCGGTGCTGGCTGCAGTACAACGCGCTGGCCTTCGACCTCCCCGTGATCACCGAACTGGCCGAGGAGTTCACCGCCGCGCTGACCGCCGCCTGCGGGTGACCGGCTGAGCGGGTGCTCGGCCGGGCGGGTCCTCGGCCGGGCGCCGATCGGGACCGGCCGGGCCCGCCCGGTACGGCAGCGGGGCCCGGACCGCGCGTCGCGGTCCGGGCCCTGCCCCGTACGGCCGCCGCCCTGTGGCGGCGGGTGCGTCAGCCCTGCGCGGTGTCGTCGCCCGCCTGGCCGGCGTCCTCGGACGCCTCCGCCTTCTCGCGCATCTTGCGCAGCAGCTCCGCCTTCTGGTCGGCGGCACCCTGGCGGTCGAGGTTGCGGTGCGGACCGTTGTTCTGGCGTTCGGCGCGGGACTGCCGCTTGCGCTGCCCGCCGCCCTGGCCCACGGGGTTGTTGATGTTCTTGCTGACGGTCACGGGTTCTCCCGGTCGTGATGTGAAGTGATCTGCGGATTCATCGGTGAGGGACGGGCGGCGACGTCGGGGGACGTCAGCAGGGGCCCATCACGCTCTCACTCGTAAATCGGCGCCTGGAAGAACATGACAAAGACGTTACCCGGTCCCGGCGGCCCCGCACACCAACCCTGTGCCCGCCCCGGCCTTCCGGCGGGACCGGGCACCGTGGAGCGGCCGGGGGCGCGAGGGGCGCGAAGAAGCGCATTCAGGTAGAAGATCCATTCGAGTGCGCCCCCGCGGGTGAAGCGCCCCGGTCCAAGATCTTCTGGTTGCTAGCGTCCTGGCCATGACGCACCCCCTGCCGTCCGGCCCCGAGCCGGACCACCTCGTGCTGCCCGGACCCCGCCGGATCAGCGAATCGTTTCGTCCGGTCCTGCTGGACCCGTCCCAGCCCGCCGACGCGGCGGCCCTGGCCGGACTGCGGGACTCGAACCGGTTGCGCGAGGTCCACGACCGGATCGAGGACCAGGTCGAGGAACTCCTGGGTTGCACGATGCCCCACGACCCCTTCGGCGGCCGCTCGCGGGCCCGCGCGGTCGCCGACACCCTGGGGTCGCGCCCCAGTGACTACGGCCGGTGGGCCTGGTACCCCTGGTCCGGGCGCCTGGTCCACGTCCTGCGGGAGTCCGACTTCCGGCTGGTCCGCACCGATCGCAACCGCGACAAGATCACCCGTGGGCAACAGCAGGGCCTGCTGAAGCGGCGGATCGGCGTCATCGGCCTGTCGGTCGGCAGCAGCGCCGCGCTGACCTGCGCCATGGAGGGCGTCGGCGGGGCCTTCCGGCTGGCGGACTTCGACCGGCTCGGCCTGTCGAACCTCAACCGGCTCCGGGCCGGGGTCCACGAACTCGGCCTGGAGAAGAGCGTGCTGTGCGCGCGCCGCATGTACGAGCTGGACCCCTACCTGGACATCGAGATCTTCCGCGGCGGCGTCACCGAGGAGAACATCGGGGACTTCTTCGGCGACGGCGAGGAGGGCCGGGGGCTGGACCTGCTCGTCGAGGAGTGCGACACGCCCTGGGTGAAGGTCGCCGCCCGCGAGCAGGCGCGCAGCCGGCGGGTCCCCGTCCTCATGGACACCAACGACCGGGGCGTGCTGGACATCGAGCGGTTCGACCTCGAACCGGACCGTCCGCTCTTCCACGGCCGGATCGGGGCCACGACCGCCGCCGACGTACGGGACTTCGACCGGGACGAAGCCCTGCGCTTCCTTCTCGACGTCGTCGACGAGAGCACGCTGAGCCCCGCGATGCGCGACGCCCTCACCCGCGTCGGCGACACCCTGTCCAGCTGGCCGCAGCTCGCCGGCGGGGTCATGCTCGGCGCCGCCCTCGTCACCGACACCGCCCGCCGCATCCTGCTCGGGGAGCCGCTCCCCTCGGGCCGCCACTCCATCGACCTCGAAGCCCTCGTCCCCGCACCGGTGGACGCGTGCGTCCCGCAGGGAGCCGGCCGGTGAACCGGGTCCCCGAACTCCACGGCGAGCACCTGTGGCTGCGGGAGCTCCACGCGAGCGACCACGACCCGTTCGCCCGGATCCTCACCCACCGCGTCCTCACCCGCTACCTGGGCATCGAGCGGATGGACGCCGGCCAGGCCCACGACAGCTTCACCCGGAGCCTCGCCCAGCCCCACGCCCACCCGCGCCGCAGGTACACCCTCGCGGTGTGCGCCCCCGACGACGACACCCTCGTCGGCACCATGGGACTGCTCGTCGAGGACTACGGCAGCAACGCCATGCTCACCAGCCTCGTCCTGCTGCCCGGCGCCCCCGTCCGCGGCCACGGGCACGAAGCCGGCCGCCTGTTGATGGCCTACGGCTTCGGACACCTGGGCCTGCACCGCATCTGGGCCGGCCACCGCAGCGACCACCACCACATGCCGAAGGTGATGCACGCCGCGGGCCTGCGCCCCGAAGCCACGCTCCGACAGCTCTTCCACACCCAGGGCTGCTGGCACGACGTCACCACCTACGCCGCCGTCGCCCCCGAGTGGAAGCGCCAGGCCGGCACCGCAGAACTGGCCATCCTCGACGGCGCACCCCGCCTCGACCGCGTCTGAACGCCCGGGACGATCCGGGCCGCGGAGGCGTCCCCGCGGCCCGGATCCGCAAGGACGTGACGATCAGGGCCAGTTCAGCGGACCCCTAAACGGATTCCTCATCCGCTTTCATGCTACCGTCCTCATCAAGCGGATGAAGTATCCGCATGACTGCCTGGAGGGGCGAATGACGAAGACAGCCGTGGTCACGGCGGGGACGGCCGGCATCGGACTGGAGACCGCCCTGGGGCTGGCCGCCGCCGGATTCTCGGTCACCGTGGTCGGGCGGGACCCCGACCGGGGAGCCCGGGCGGTCGCCCGCATCTCCGCGACGAACCCCGCACACCCCGCACGATTCCTGGCCGCCGACCTGGGATCGCTCGCCCAGGTGCGCACGCTCGCCGAGCGAATAGCTGCCGAACACGCCTCTCCCGACGTCCGGTTGAGCGTCCTGGTCAACAACGTCGGGGCGATGTTCCCCCAAAGACGGACCCTGGACGGCATCGAGGCGTCGTTCGTCGTCAACCACCTCTCTCCGTACCTGCTGACAGAACTGCTGCTGCCCACACTGACGGCCGGGGGGGCCAGCAGGATCGTGAACGTGACCTCGGGCGCGGTCGGGCTCGCGAAGCAGGGCTTCGACGCCGTCGAGCCGCGTGGCGGCTACTACGGCTTCCACTGGTACGGCCGCGCGAAGCTCGCCCACCTCGCCTACACGCTGGACCTGGCCGCCCGGCTGGACGGCACGCCCGTTTCCGTCTTCGCCGCCGATCCCGGGGGCGCCGCGACCGACATGACCGACGGCACCCTGACCGACCCCAGGATCGTCTCACCGGCCCTGCGGCTGCTGTGGCCTCTGGTGCGGCGCAGGTTCGCGCGCTCCACTTCCGGTCCGGCGTCCGCGGCCGCCCGGTCCTCGATCGTCGCCGCCACCGACGAAGCCCTGGCCGGCCGGACCGGCATCCTCATCGGCGCCCAGGCCCTGCCGGTGGCGCCCCTGCGCGCAGCGACCGACGCCCGCGTCGCCTCCGCCGTGCGGCGGCTCAGCCGGCGGCACGCACCGCTCGCGACCACCTGACCGGCACGCCTCCGCCGCGCCGCCCGCGTACGGGGACGGACGTAGCCGGATGGGTCATCCGGTTAGCATGTCCCCATGACGACGCCTCTGCGCAAGGACGCGGCACGCAACTGGGACCGGATCGTCGGCGTCGCCCGCGCCCTGGTCGACCAGGGCACACCGCTCCAGCTGAACGACGTCGCCGGCCGCGCCGGACTCGGAGTCGGCACGGTCTACCGGCACTTCCCCACTCCCGAGGCACTCCTGGAGACCGTCGCCGCTCCCTGCCTGGAAGCCCTGGCCGCCCACGGCCGGCAGGCGCTCACCGACACCGATCCCTGGTGCGCGTTCGAGGGCTTCCTGCTCCGCACCGTCGAAGCCCAGGTCACCGACGCGTCGCTGGCCCCGGTGGCCGCGGCCCCCGCCGACACCCTGCCCCGCACCACGGAACTCAAGGGGGAGCTGCTGTCCGTCGGCGCCGCCCTCCTCGACCGGGCTCGCGGCGCGGGAGCGGTCAGGGGCGACCTCGGCGCCGGAGACCTCGTCCCCCTCATGTGCGGCATCGCCCACGCCGTGGACGTCCACGGCGGTGCGCCCGACGACCGGATCGCCACGGCGCACCGGTACCTCGCGGGCCTGCTCCACGGGCTGCGCGCCACACCCCACTCCGCGTGAGACACAGGGGCCCCCGCGCCCCACATCCGCGGCGGGCCGCAGGCCGGGGCCGCGACCGGGTTCGCCCGAGCCGCTGACGGGGGCGGCCGGTTACGCGGTGCCGAGGGCCGTGCGCAGGGTGGCCACGGCCTGGTTGATGGCGGCTTCGGCGGCGTGGGTGCCGCGCAGGGCGTTGAGCATGACGAAGTCGTGGATGACGCCCTGGTAGCGGACGGCGGTGACGGGGACACCGGCCTGGCGGAGCTTGTTCGCGTAGGCCTCGCCCTCGTCCCGGAGCACGTCGGCCTCGGCCGTGACGACCAGGGCCGGGGGCAGGTCCCGCAACTGCTCGGTGGTGGCGCGCAGCGGTGAGGCGGTGATCTCGGCCCGCCGGCTCTCGTCGGTCGTGTACTGGTCCCAGAACCACTGCATGGCGTCGCGGCGGAGGAAGTACCCCTCCGCGAACCGCCGGTAGGAGGGGGTGTCGAACGCCGCGTCGGTAACCGGGTAGAACAGCACTTGCTGGACCAGCGGTACGTCGCCGTGCTCCTTGGCCATCAGGGTCAGCGCGGCCGCCATGTTGCCCCCGACGGAGTCGCCGGCCACCGCGATGCGGGTGGCGTCCAGGCCGTGCTGCGCACCCTCGCGGACGATCCACTGGGCGACGGCGTAGTTCTGCTCGATGGCGACCGGGTAGCGCGCCTCGGGAGACAGCTCGTACTCGGGGAACACGACGGCGGCCCGGGCGCCGACGGCCAGTTCGCGCACCAGCCGGTCGTGCGTGTGGGCGTTGCCGAAGACCCAGCCGGCACCGTGGATGTAGACGATCACCGGCAGCACGCCCTCGGCGTCGACGGGCCGGACGACACGGGCCCGGACCGAACCGGTGGGGCCGCCCTGGACCGTCACCCATGCCGCGGCGACCTCCGGCTTGCCGATCTCACCGGACTGCACCTCGTCGACAGCCTTGCGCCCCTCGGCCGGCCCGAGGTCGAAGAGGTACGGCGGGTGCGCGGTGGCCTCGGCGAAGGCGGCTGCGGCGGGCTCCAGCACCGGGCGGGTGGCGGTCTCGGACATGGAGGGCTCCTCGTGGTTCGCGTCGGCCGGCGGTCCGGCGGGACGAGAGGAACAGTATCGCTCGATTAAGTCGTGCACAACTTAATGCGACACAACACGATCGCGGCCGCCCAGAAGGGTAAGGTGAAATCCCACCACCAGACGTGAGGACCGGTCATGGACCAAGCCGCGCACGAGGCCGCGCACCGGGCCGCGGAAGAAGCCCCGCTCCAGCTCCAGGACCAGCTGTGCTTCGCCCTCTACGCCGCTTCGCGCTCGGTCACCACGCGCTACCGGCCGCTCCTGGAGGAACTGGGGCTCACCTACCCGCAGTACCTGGTCATGCTGGTGCTGTGGGGCCACGACTCGGCCACCGTCCGCGAGCTGGGGACCGCGCTCCAGCTGGAGTCCAGCACCCTCTCCCCCCTGCTCAAGCGCCTGGAGGCCGCCGGCCTGATCAGCCGTGAGCGACGCTCCGACGACGAACGCTCCGTCTCGGTACGCCTCACCCCGGCCGGCGCCGACCTCCAGGGGGCGGCCCGCACCGTCCCCCTGGCGATCGGTGAGGCCATGGGCCTCACCCCCGAACAGGACGCCACCGCCAAGCACCTGCTCCGCCTGCTCACCACGAACGTCACCCACACCTGACGACAGGGGGCGCACCGGCCGGCGCGCAGACCGGTCCGCGCGACAGCGGACCGGTCGGCTCCCGCGCCGAGGACCGTCCGTTCGCCGATGGAACCGTCCGCGCCGCCGCTACGACGCAGCCGCCGGTGCCGATGCCGAGACGCCGGCGCCGGCGCCGGCGGATTGTCCGGGCACTCGGTCAACACGCGGAGCGGGAGACGAAGGGGCAGCCAGGGACGACGTCGGGCACCCCTTCTCCTCATGGCTTCCCACATGGCTCATCCAGAGGACCACGTCACAGATCCGCAGCGCCGAGACCGTCCCCGGCACACCGACGTCATCCCGCAGCGAGAGCAACTGCTCGTGCAGAGCGTGGCCATCGGCAGCCAGCGCTTCTCGCAGCGACAACCAGAAGGACTCCGGTCGCCCGACCGCACAGCGCACCACGCGGTCGTAGACCGGGAGAAGGCGCGGACGCTTGCGGGCCAGAAGCTTGTTGGTCGTGACCCACCCCAGTCCCTTCTGACCACTCAGGAGGTGCCAGGCCTGGTCGGCCGGAGAACCGGGTTGCAGCAAAGCAGGTTCCGCGTCCGCCATGTCCGTATCCGCAGGTATCTGACGAAGAAGGAAGGAAAGCTCCCCGGCAAGGCGGCCCTCCAGCAAGGCGAGCGATGCAGGGGACGGCACCTGAACGGACAACGTCTGGACGGCTATCAGGTCCGCCGCGGTGACCACGTCGGCGATGCCTGCGCGGTCACCGCCGCCGTCCAGCCGCTCGAACCGGGAACCGGTGAAAGCAGGTGTGACGCCATCGAGTTCGTCGAGGGCGAAGTAGCGTTCCAGGTAGGCCGCCGCTTCCGCAGTGGACAGGAGCGCTCGCAACCGTTCGGTGAAGCCAACAGAAGCCATGCCGGCTCTCCTTGCACAGATGAGGGTGAAGTGACGGCAGAGCGTACCGGCGGCCCGACCAACCCACGACCTTCGGCCACCAGACGGAGCAGGAACTTCTGCGAACCCAGGTCGAGGCTGCGGAGGCGGCTCTGGACCAGTCACAGCAGGGGTTCGGTCGCGGACCCCATCGGGCCCGCGACCCCCGCGGCCGGCGCCCGCTCCGTCAGATCACCATCGGGGCCTCCGACCAGCGGCGGACACGGTACGGGGTCCACCACAGGTGGTCGCCGAAGCGGAGGACGAGGGTCTCGCTCATGAGGTCGTCCAGGATCGGGGCCGGGACCGCGTCCACGTGGGCGCCGTCGGTGAGCGCTTCGATGGCCCGGTGGTAATCCGGTTCGTCGATGGTGAAGCGGCGCAGCTCGCCGTAGCGCCGGTCGCGCACCTGGATGAACCCCGGGCCGTGACGGAAGACACATTTGCAGATGTAGTAGGCCTTGCGCCACTCCCCGGCCGTCACCGCCGGGTCGGCGGTGCCGAGGACGGCGGTCGGCGGGTGGAGATGGCCGTAGTGACGCCACGCGTCGGGGTCCGGGCCGGCGTGGAGCTGCCAGTCGACCGAGATGGCCACGCTGGACAGAGCGCCCACGAAGCTCAGCGCCCGGACCGACCAGGCCGCGTCCGCGGGGTCCGTCAGGTCGACCGGGCGGGGCAGCGTGACGTGCCGGGCGCCGGCGGCGAAGAGCCGCCGGGCGGCTTCGCCGCCGGGCAGGTCGATTTCGTAGCTGCCCAGGGACATCGCGGGCAGCGCGCCCACCTCGGGGTCGTAGTCGCGCGAGGCGGTCACGGTGAAGGGTGGGGGGCCGGTGAGTACGGGAGTCATCGTCGTCTCTCTGTGTGGCAGTGCTCAGGCGGTCGACCTGCGTGGCAGTGCTCAGGCGGTCGACGCGGCGAGTTCGGCGGCGCGCGCGGAGGTGTGCCGCATGAAGTCGATCCGCAGGAACTCCTCGTTCAGTGCGGGCGGCGCGATCTGTACGAACTGGCCGCTGTCCTCGAAGACCACCCCGAGCGCCCGCCACCGCGTCAGCACCTCCCGCAGGGCGTCCTCGCCCCTGTGGTGGTCGGCGTGCAGCTTGCGCGCGGCGGCCTTCACCGTGTGCGGCTGGTCGAGCAACCGGAACAGGGCGAGCTCGAACGGGTCGGTCAGCTCCCTGTACGTCCAGTCGAAGGAGCGGCGCTTGCTGACCAGGATGATCCGGTCCTCCAGGTCGCAGTGGGTCAGGCGGCTGCCCGAGTAGTTCCGCTTCCAGCTGGCGATGCCCTCGTCCAGGCGCCTGACGACGTCCTCGCCTATCCCCCGCGGCGGCACGTCGAAGACGTACGCCAGGTCGAACATCTCGGCGTCCGGGAGGTCGTAGGTGAGCCGGTAGGGTTCGGCGGCGCGGAGTTCGGAGAATCCGAGCTCCGGGTTGTTGAAGTACGGGCTGAACCGTTCGATCGCGATGCGGGAGGACGGACCCACGGGCGGGTTGAGGTGCTCCAGCGCGGCGAGCTGGGCCACGACGTCGTCGTAGTCCTCGGCGTCCTCGCCGGGGAAGCCGTGCAGGTAGTTCCACGCCACCGAGAGGCCGACGGTGGCGGCGTCCCGGAGCATCCGGACGTTCTGGCCGCCGGTCACGCCCTTGTCCATCAGGGTCAGCACCCGGCTGTTGAGGCTCTCGATGCCCGGCTGGACGAAGATCAGGCCCGCGTCGGCGAGGACCTGGAGCTGCTTCTGCCGCATGTTGGACTTGATCTCGATGTGCATGCGGAGGTCGAAGCCGCTCTCGATGATGCGCGGCAGCACCGTGTTGACGTACCCCATGTCCAGGATGTTGTCGACAACGTACATGTCCAGGACCCGGTGTTTGCGGGCCAGTTCGATGATCTCGTCGTAGAACACGTCCGGGCTCTTGCTCCGGAACTGCATGGACGAGCCGTTGAGTCCGCAGAAGGTGCAGTGGTGCTTCTCGCCCCACCAGCAGCCCCGTGCGCCTTCGACCACCAGCTTCGGCTCGACCCAGTTCCGCGCGTGGGAGGAGGCCAGCCGTTCGAAGTACCCGGCGTAGTCCGGCGGCAGGATGAACGCGGGCGGCAGCGGCTTGGTGCTCATCGCGTTGACGACCTGCGCGCCGTCCGCGTCGTTCCAGCACAGACCGGGTACCTCGGCGAGCGGCGTGCCGGCGTCGAGTGCGCCCAACAGGGCGGGGAAGGACACCTCTCCCTCGCCGCGCAGGACGTAGTCGACGAAGCGGAAGTTGCGGTGGACGGCCTCGCCCTGTTTGCCGTCACAGTTGGCGCCGCCCATGGCCGTCGTGATGTGCGGGGCGAGGCGCTTGACGTACTTGGCGGCGGCCAGGGCGGCCGTGTTCTGCTGGAACGTCGAGGTGAAGCCGACCACGTCCGGGGCGATCTCGACGATGCGCTCGGCGATGTGCCGGACGAAGTCGGGCGCGGTCACGTGGAGCGCCTTGGTCATCTCCATGCGGGCCCCGCGGACCCGGCTGCTCATCGCTTCGGTGAACTCGGCGACCCGCCACTGGGGGTCGTCGTAGAGGGCGGAGGAGAACACCCAGTCGCCGCATCCCATGAAATAGGATCCGAGCGAGTAGTAGGAATAGTCCTCAAGGGTGAATTCCGTGTTCTTGGTAATCCAGTCCACGTATTCGAGGTTGGCGTGGAGGACGTCCGCAGTTCCGTTCGCAACCCGCTCGTCGACACTGCGCTTGAGAATTCCGAGAGCCAGCGAAGGAAGATCGATCGGGGCCCAGGGCATGTTCACCAGGAGTACGCGCATGGCTGGCCTCTTCTCACGTGATCGGGGCACGGGGTCGGTCATCGGGTGGGGGTGGAGGGATGGGGCCGGTCGCGCACGGGTGCGGGGCCGGCCCCACGGTGCTACTTGTCCTCGTCCTCCATCTCCTCCGCGGAGCGGAGGTAGACGACGACGCCGACGCCCGGCTTGCGGCTTTCCTCGTCGCCCTCGAGCGGGTCGCCGTGGATGATGTCCTTCTGCATGATGTTCACCTCCTCTCCGGCTGCGGTGACGGCTCGGCCCGCACGGGCGCCGGAGGCAGCCCGCGGCCGAGAAATCTGAGGGATCGCCGGATCACGGCCAGGTGGTCGGCGCCGTCGTAGCCGTCGTGGCCCGAGTCCAGCCACATCAGCTCGTGGGCCACACCGCCCGCGCGCAGCACGGCCAGGTACGCCTCCACCTGTTCCGGCGGGCATTTGGCGTCCCGTCGCGCGGCGACCACCAGCAGCGGGGAGCGGATCGCGGCCGCGTACGAGGACGGGGAGGCGTGGGCGTAGGCCTCCGGCACCTGGTCCGGTGTGCCGCCGAACAGTGCGGTGTCCAGCGCCTGGAGGGCCGGGGTGGAGTGCCGGAAGGCCGTGACGCAGTCGGCGAGCGGCTTGACCGCGACCCCGGCGTCCCACAGCTCCGGACGGGTCCCCATGGCCAGCAGCGTCAGGTAGCCGCCCCACGAGGTGCCGTGCAGGCCCACGGCACCTTCGCGGCCGATGCCCCGGTCCAGGAGGTCTGCGCGGGCCCGCACCAGGTCGGCGACCTGGGTGTGGCCGACGCCCTCGGAGTAGGCGGAGCGCCAGTGCGGCCCGTAGCCGGTCGACCCGCGGTAGTTGACGCGGGCCACGGCGTATCCCGAGCCGACGAGGGCCTGTACCAGGGGGTCGTAGGCGTCGCGGTCGTGGTCGGCCGGGCCGCCATGGACGAGGAGGACCAGCGGGTGCGGCGCGGGACGGTCGGCCGGTGTGGTGACGAAGGTGTGGACCGGACCGTCGGGCCCGGGGGTCCACAGGTCCTGGCGGTGGCCGAACCGGGGAAGGCGCCACTGGCTCTGGCCGGGCAGGGGCGCACCGGACAGGGACAGCGCGCGCGGCACGTTGACCGCGTCGGTCCAGATGAGGTGGACGTCACCGTCGGCGGTGGGAGACGCGTCGAGGATGCTGCCCTCCGGAGTGGGGACCGGGGTCAGCTCGCGGCGGGCCAGATCGGCGGTGAACAGCCGGCTGCGGCCGTGCCGGTCCTGGCGGAGCAGGACCCGCGCGCTGCCCGGGCCGGGGTACCACCGGGCGGTCGTCTCCGTGTCGAAGGAGCACCAGGGCAGCAGCTCCACTCCACGCCCGGGGGCCCAGGTCCCGAGGTGGTAGCGGCCGGCCCGCTCCCGCATGACGAGCAGCAGGGGCCGGCCGGGCATCGGGCCGGCCGCGGGGGACGGCACCGGGCCGGGTGCCGACGCGGCACCGGGTGCCGACGCCGGGCCCCGCACTGGCGCCGGGCCCGGTAACGACCCCAGGCTCGGTAACGACGGCAAGCCCGGTAACGACGCCGCCAGGCCCGGTAACGACCCGGCCCCGGACAACGCCGCGAGCGGGGGCGCGAAGCCGAGCGCCCAGGTGCGTTCCTCGGTACCGGAGAGCACCTCGACGGTCCGTCCCCGCGGGTCCAGCAGCGTCACGGCGCGCGCGGAGTACGCGGGTCCGGACACCGCCAGAAGGCTGCCGTCCGGCGCCAGGTCGCACAGGGAGCCGGACTCCGTCGTGTGCAGGACGGACGTGGCGGTGCCACCGCGCCGCCCCACATGGATGCCGAGTCCCTCGGGGCTTCGGATCCCGACCGCCACCAGGCCCCCTGGCGCCAGGGCCAGTCCGGCGGGCCGCCCGTAGGGCACTCCGGCCAGCGCGGGACGGTCCGGGCCGTGGTCGAAGTCCTGGGTGCGCCAGCCTCCGCTGCCGTCGCGGTCCTCGTCGAACCACCAGACGGCCTCGTCCTCGTCGATGGCGCAGAGCAGCGTGCCGTGCGGGCGGTCCGTCAACTGCCGGCCGGTCGCGGTGGAGCGGTCCCACGTGAAGATCTCGCACCGGCCGTCGGCGTCCCCCGTGTACACCATCCGGTCCGGATGCCGGGGGCTGGTCACCGGCAGCACCGGCCGGTAGACGCCGTAGGTGCGCGGGGCCGGTGTCACGGCGCCTCCCCCGCCACGGCTCCGGCCCTGACGGTGGCGTACAGGGCGAGCCCGGCGAACGCGCCCGCGCATCCCAGCGCCACCGCACGTCCCCCGTACGCCGCCACCAGGACCCCGGCCGTCACCGGCGCGAGCACCGCGACGCCCTGGCCGGCGGTGCCCAGGACCGTTCCCATCCGGGCGAGCA
The DNA here is from genome assembly GCF_055587105.1 of Streptomyces sp. NPDC048461. Lineage (NCBI taxonomy): Bacteria > Bacillati > Actinomycetota > Actinomycetes > Kitasatosporales > Streptomycetaceae > Streptomyces > Streptomyces sp. NPDC048461. The sequence goes on from NZ_JBVJGW010000013.1 coordinate 129,674, forward strand.
GCCGGTCGGGGGTGACCAGCACCGCCCGGGTCTGGAGCACGACCGCCACGGACGGCACGATCAGCGACACTCCGCCCAGCAGGAGCCCGTAGGCCCAGGTCCGGGACGCGAACGCGAGCCCGGCAGCCGTCGGAACCATGGCCCACGACGCGCCCGTCACGATCCGCACCGCCGGGATCCGCTGTACGCACCACGGCGCGGCGAGTGCGCCCAGCAGGCCACCGACGCCCGCAAGGGTGAGGATGAGCCCGATCGAGGAGGGGCTGGCACCCTGCGCGTGGGAGGCGAACACCGCGTGGAAGTACAGCGCACCGAGCAGCGCGTTGATCCCGGCGGTCCACACCACCACGAAACGCAGGAAGGGCTCGGCCCACACGAAGCGCAGGCCTTCGGCGAGGTCGCGGGTGAAGGACGCGGCCGCGTCCTCCCGTACGGGTGTCAGGTCCGCGCGGATCGCCTTGGTCAGCACTGCCACCAGCAGGAACGACACCGCGTCGGCCAGCAGCGGGACCCAGCGCGCCAGTTGGTAGAGCACGCCCCCGAGTGTCGGCCCGACGATCTGCACGGCCTGGTCCCGTGCGTGGAGGTACCCGATCGCCCGGGCGTACCCCCCGGGCGGCACCAGCCGGCGGATCGTCCCCGAGGCCGCTGCCCCGTAGATGGCGCTGGCCGCCTGCTCGACGACGGCTGCGACGAGGACGTGGACGAGGACGACGTGGCCGAGGGCCACGCTCACGAATACCGATCCCATGGCGCCTGCCGCGACCAGGGCCGCCGCGTACATCATGCGCTTGCGCGGCCACCGGTCGGCGTACACGCCCGCGACCGGGGAGACCACCAGGCCGCTGATCAGTGCCACCGACGCGACGAGGCCGGCGAGGCCGGCCGGATGTCCCGCGCCGAGCAGAATCAGGGGGAGGAAGAGGGAGGAGGCGCAGGTGCCGAGACCGTCGATGGCGCCCGCCGCCCAGAAGAGCGTGAAATCCCTTCGCCGGAACAGGGGCGCCGGGCCTTTGTCTAATTCAGGGCCGGAAGGTCTTAATTCCACATCGGCATCGGCCTCGTCCATCAAGAGTCCCGCCGGGAGTGGATTGACGACGCCAATGCATCCACAACGCCCCCTTGAATGATCGGACTTACGGCCTCCGAGGGTCGAGAGCGTATCGAACGGAACCACCCACTACAACACCCGCGTTCGAATTGAATTGCGATCAAGAAAGCCGTCGTCCGGGCGCACTCGCGGGCCCGACGATTCACCCGCGGCGCGTACCGGGGTCTGGTCCGTGCCCGCCGGTTCACGCCCGAGATCGCCCGACGCCGCCCCCACCACCGCTTCGGCCTGGGCAGACCTGCATACCGCCGCCCCCGCGCGGGGCGACCGGGCATATGGATCTCGTTGGAGCCCCCGGAGGCGACGCCGGCGATCTCCTTGTACGGGTCGGCGCCGACGGCCTTCTCGACGGTCCGGGTCCGAGGGCCCGCTCCTTTGCGTTTCAGCAGGTGAGAAGCGTTCTGGCGGGATCCCGGCAAGTCCCCTAGGGTGTAAGGAACGCGTCAACGGGGCAGCCGAGTTGCCGGTGACGCGCGGTGTGCCGGGAAGTCTGGTCGGCGAGCAGGGGCCGTGTGCCCGTCTTCAGCCGACGTCCCGGAGCCACCACCATGAGCGACCCGCGCCCCCGCATCGCCTTCGGACTCGTGCCCTGGCCCGAGCGCCAGGCGATCGCCTCCGCCCTGCGCACCGAGACCGTCGGCGGACTGGTCCTCCTCGGCGCCGCCGTCATCGCACTGATCTGGGCGAACACCCCGTTCCGCAGCGCGTACGAGGCGATGCGCGACTTCCACTTCGGGATACCCGCGCTCGGCCTGGACCTGTCCGTCGGGCACTGGACCGCCGACGGACTCCTTGCGGTCTTCTTCCTCGTCGCAGGCATCGAACTCAAGCGGGAACTCGTCGTCGGCGAGCTGCGCACCCCTGCCACGGCGGCATTGCCCGTCATCGCCGCGGTCTGCGGCATGGCCGTACCGGCGGCCCTGTACGCGCTGACCGCGGGCCTCGGCGGCGGCAGCCCGGACGGCTGGGCCGTCCCCATGGCCACCGACATCGCCTTCGCCCTCGCCGTCCTCGCCGTCATCTCCACCCACCTGCCCTCCGCCCTGCGCGCCTTCCTGCTCACCCTCGCCGTGGTCGACGACCTCGGCGCGATCCTGATCATCGCCGTCTTCTTCACCGGCGACCTGAACCTCTGGGCGCTGGGCGGAGCCTTCGCCGGCCTCGCCGTCTTCCACCTCCTGCAGCGCTGCCGGGTCCGCGGCTGGTGGTGGTACGTCCCGCTCGGCATCGCGATCTGGGCGCTGATGTACAACGGCGGCGTCCACGCCACCGTCGCCGGCGTCGCCATGGGCCTCATCCTGCGCACCACGCGCGACGAGGACGAGAGCGCGTCCCCCGCCGCCCGCGTCTCCCACCTCGTGCACCCGTTCTCCGCCGGCGTCGCGGTTCCCCTCTTCGCCCTCTTCGCCGCGGGCGTCGGCGTCTCCGGCCCCGCACTGGCCGCCGTGTTCACCACTCCCGAGCCGCTCGGCGTCGTCGTCGGGCTCGTCATCGGCAAGGTCCTGGGCATCTTCCTCGGCACCTACCTCGCCGCCCGTTTCACCAAGGCCCAGCTCAACCCCGACCTCGCCTGGGCCGACGTCCTCGGCCTGTCCGTCCTGGCCGGGATCGGCTTCACCGTCGCCCTCCTCATCGGCGAGCTCGCCTTCCCCGGCCAGGAGGTCGGGGAGCACGTCAAGGCCGCCGTGCTCCTCGCCTCCCTCAGCGCAGCCGTACTCGCCGCGGTGCTCCTGCGGCGGCGCAACGCTCTCTACCGGCGCCTGTACGAAGAGGAGAACATCGACGCCGACGCCGACGGCATCCCCGACATCTACCAGTACGACACGGCGCAGAGCGACGGCCCTGCCACCGACACCCACCGGCTACGCAGCTGATGACCGGCGGCGCACGGCCTCGACCGGACCCCCGTCCCGGTCGCGACCACGTCGTCCTGAACCAGTGGTACGCCGGTCAGCAGCCGCCGGACGTCGCGGCGGGGGCGCCGATGGTGAGGGTGGCCGGGGCGGCGCAGCAACCGCCGCTGGTGTCTTCGGCGGCCGCGGGCTGGTCGAAGAGGCCCGCGCCGCCGCAGACTCCGGTTTCGGGGAGGGTCAGCTCGACGCGCTGCGCGGCGTCGTGGTCGCCGGCGAGGTGAGCGGCGATGGAGCGGACCTGCTCGTAGCCGGTCATGGCGAGGAAGGTGGGGGCGCGGCCGTAGGACTTCATGCCGACGAGGTAGACGTCCTTCTCGGGGTGGGAGAGCTCGTTCACGCCGTGGGGGTAGACGGTGCCGCAGGAGTGCTGGTTCGGGTCGATCAGCGGGGCGAGGCCGACCGGGGCCTGGAGGCGCTCGTCCAAGGCCAGGCGAAGCTCGGAGAGGAAGGACAGGTCGGGGCGCAGGCCGGTGAGAACGATGACCTCGTCGACCGGGTCCAGGCGGCGGCCGTCCTCGCCGACCAGGACCAGACGGCCGTCGCCGTCGCCGTCACGCTCGATGATGCCGGTGCGGAAGCCGGTGACGGCGTCGGCGTGCCCGCCGTCCACGGCGGCCTTGGCGGCGAGGCCGAGGGCGCCGCGGGCCGGGAGCTGGTCGGCGCTGCCGCCGCCGAAGGTGGAGCCGGAGATGCCCCGGCGCAGGATCCAGGTGGCGTGGGTGCCGGTGCCGTCCTCGGCCTTGGCCAGGTCGGCCAGGTAGGCCAGCGCGGTGAAGGCGGAGGCGCCGGAGCCGATGACGGCGGTGCGCTTGCCGGCGTACCGGGCCCGGGTGGCCGGGTTCCCGAGGTCGGGGATGCGGTAGGAGATCCGGTCGCCGGCAGCCTTCTCGCCGAGGGCGGGCAGGCCGTCGCCGCCGATGGAACCGGGCGTGGACCAGGTGCCGGAGGCATCGATGACGGCGGAGGCCAGGATGCGTTCCTCGGTTCCGTCCGCGTTCGCGATGCGCACGGTGAAGGGCTGCTGGTCGCGGTCGGCGTCCACGATCCGGTCGCGGCCCAGGCGGGAAACGCCGGTGACGGTGGCGCCGTAGCGGACCCTTTCCCCGAGGACGTCGGCGAGGGGCTGAAGGTAGAGGGCGGCCCAGTCGGCGCCGGAGGGGTACGTCGCGCCGTCGGGCGCCGTCCAGCCGGTGGGGGCCAGAAGCTTCTCCGCGGCCGGGTCCACCAGCTCGGACCAGGTGGAGAACAGCCGAACGTGACCCCATGCGCGTACCGCGGTGGCGGCAGACGTGCCGGCTTCCAGGACCAGGGGCTCGATGCCGCGCCCGGCGAGGTGGGCGGCGGCCGCCAGGCCGGCGGGACCAGCCCCGATCACGGCGACGGGCAGGGCTTCGGCGGATGTGTTCACGTTCACGAAGGGCTCCCGAATTGATTCGACGTCTGTCGATGTCCTGACGTCTTCAAGAGTGCACCCGGCATCGACGTTGGTCAACATAGACATCTGTCGAAGTTCTGAGGATGATGGGGTCATGTCCGCTGCGAAGGTGTTGCCGCTGCTGGAGCCCGAGGCCGTGGCCCCGTGCTGCCCGCCCCTGTCCGAGCGCCCGCTGACGGCCGAGGAGGCCGAGCGGACCGCCGTCATGTTCAAGGCGCTCGGCGACCCGGTACGCCTGCGCCTCTTCTCGGCCGTCGCCTCCCACGAGGGCGGCGAGGCGTGCGTATGCGACATCTCCGACGTCGGCGTCTCCCAGCCCACGGTCTCCCACCACCTGAAGAAGCTCCGCGAGGCCGGCCTGCTCTCCTCCGAACGGCGCGGCACCTGGGTCTACTACCGGGTCGAGCCCTCGGTACTGGCCGCGATGGGCCGGCTCCTCACCCGCGCGGCCACCGCGTGACCCTCACCGTCACCGAGCTGACCGCCGCGCACGCGGAACAGACCCTGGCCATCTACCAGGCCGGGATCGACGAGGGCAACGCCACCTTCGAAACCACCGCCCCGACCTGGGAGCAGTTCGACGCGGCCAAGCTGCCCGGCCACCGCTTCGCCGCGCTCGACGCCGACGGCAGGCTGCTCGGCTGGGTGGCCGCGAGCCGGGTCTCCGACCGCTGCGCGTACGCGGGCGTCGTCGAGCACTCGGTCTACGTCCACCCCGCCGCCCGCGGCCGCGGCGTCGCCGGACACCTCCTGGCCGCGCTCGTGGAGTCGACCGAAGCGGCGGGGATCTGGACCATCCAGTCCGGAATCTTCCCCGAGAACGCCGCCAGCCTCGCCGTCCACCAGCGCGCCGGCTTCCGCATCATCGGCACCCGCGAGCGCATCGGCCGCCACCACGGCGTCTGGCGCGACGTCGTACTCCTGGAGCGGCGCAGCCCCCTCCTCTCGTGACGGATCCGCACCGCCCGGCCGCCGCAGGATGACCCGATGAGGTCCTTGCGGGACGGCCCTTCAGGAGGTGGAGCGCGCGGCGCGGGCGCGGCGCAGGCCGTAGACGGCGGAACCCAGAGCGATCACCGCAGCACCGGAGACGACCGAGGGCGCGGGCAGCGCACAGGCGAGAACGAGGCAGCCGACCAGCCCGGCCGCGGGGATCAGGCGGTGGGGGCGGCCCTCCCCGGGGGTGAGGGTCCAGGCGGAGGCGTTGGCGACGGCGTAGTAGACCAGGACGCCGAAGGAGGAGAACCCGATCGCTCCGCGCAGGTCCCCGGTAGCGGCGGCCACCGCCACCACCGCGCCGACGAGGAGTTCGGCGCGGTGCGGCACCTTGAACTTCGGGTGGACGGCGGCGAGCACGCGGGGCAGGTGCCGGTCGCGGGCCATGGCCAGCGTGGTGCGGGAGACGCCCAGGATGAGGGCGAGCAGGGAGCCGAGTGCGGCCACCGCCGCGCCGGCGCGCACCACCGGCACCAGCCCGTCGGCGCCTGCCGCCCGGGCAGCGTCCGCCAGGGGCGTGGCGGTCTGGGCCAGCCCCTGTGGGCCGAGGACGGAGAGCACGGAGATCGCGACGGCGGCGTAGACGACCAGGGTGGTCCCGAGTGCGATCGAGATGCCGCGGGGGATGGTGCGCCGGGGGTCGCGGACCTCTTCGCCGAGGGTGGCGATGCGCGCGTATCCGGCGAAGGCGAAGAACAGCAGGCCCGCCGCCTGGAGCACCCCTGTGAAGGTCGCGTCGCCCCCGACGCCGAGGCGGGCCGCGCTCGACGCCGGAGAGGTGAGCGAGGCAACCACCACGGCGGCGAGGACCGCCAGGACCACGGCCACGATCACCCGGGTCAGCAGCGCCGATTTCCGCACCCCGGTGTAGTTCACCGCGGTCAGCACCACCACCGCAGCGACCGCGACCGCGTGGGCGTGGCCGGGCCATGCGTACGAGCCCACCGTCAGGGCCATGGCCGCGCAGGAAGCCGTCTTGCCGACCACGAACGCCCACCCGGCGAGGTGGCCCCAGAACGCGCCGAGCCGCTCACGGCCGTAGACGTAGGTGCCGCCCGAGGTGGGGTAGCGGGCGGCGAGCCGGGCGGAGGAGGTGGCGTTGCAGTACGCGACCACGGCAGCCAGGGCCATGCCGATCAGCAGCCCGGAGCCGGCCGCGTGCGCGGCCGGCGTGAGCGCGGCGAAGATCCCCGCGCCGATCATCGACCCCAGGCCGATCACCACGGCGTCGGCCACCCCGATCCGCCGCTGCAACGCGTCCTGCCCGGCGGCCGTCGACGGCTCGCTCATGAACCCACTCCTCGGCGGCGGAGCCGCCCCCCTCGGGGACTCCGATGCAGGCTGACGATACTGGAGCCGATCTCCGACCCCTGCCCGGTGTCGTCATCGCGCCTCGGGCCCTGGCCGGTAGCGCACGGTCGCCGGTGCGCTGTGTCATGAGGTGAGCCGGTGCTCCGCGAACTTCCTGCGCCAGGCCAGGGACACGTAGACGAGGGCGACCAGGACGGGGACCTCGATGAGGGGGCCGACCACCCCGGCCAGGGCCTGGCCGCTGGTGACGCCGAAGGTGGCGATGGCGACCGCGATGGCGAGCTCGAAGTTGTTGCCGGCCGCGGTGAAGGCGAGGGTGGTGGTGCGGTCGTACGGCAGGCCGATCGCCTTGCCGAGGACGAAGGTGCCGAACCACATGACCGCGAAGTAGACGAGCAGCGGGAGCGCGATCCGTGCGACGTCCAGGGGCTGGGAGGTGATGGTCCGGCCCTGGAGGGCGAAGAGGATGACGATCGTGAAGAGCAGGCCGTACAGGGCGAAGGGGCCGATCTTCGGCAGGAACGTCGCCTCGTAGGTGTCGCGGCCGAGCTTCTTCTCGCCGATCCGGCGGGTCAGGAACCCGGCGAGCAGCGGGACGCCGAGGAAGACGACGACGTTCAGGGCGATCTTCCACATCGAGATGTCGAGGTTCTCGCCGTTGCCGAGGCCGAGCCATCCGGGCAGCAGGTCGAGGTAGAACCAGCCCAGGACGCCGAAGGCGATGACCTGGAACACCGAGTTCAGGGCGACGAGGACGGCGGCGGCCTCGCGGTCGCCGCAGGCGAGGTCGTTCCAGATGATGACCATGGCGATGCAGCGGGCGAGGCCGACGATGATCAGGCCGGTGCGGTACTCGGGCAGGTCCGCGAGGAAGATCCAGGCCAGGGCGAACATGAGCGCGGGCCCGAGGACCCAGTTGACGACGAGCGAGGAGAGCATCAGCCTGCGGTCGCCCGTGACCGCATCGAGCTTGTCGTAGCGGACCTTCGCCAGGACCGGGTACATCATCACCAGCAGGCCGACCGCGATCGGCAGGGAGATCCCGCCGATCTCCACCGTGGCGAGCGCGTCGTTCAGGCCGGGAATCAGACGGCCCAGCCCCAGGCCGAGGCCCATGGCGAGCAGGATCCAGACCGCGAGGAAGCGGTCCAGGGTCGAGAGCTTGCGAACGACCGAGGCGTCTTCGGTCGTCGCGGGCGCTTGGGTGGGGGTCACGGTCGGGCCCTCTTGTTCTCGGCAGTGGTGCGGGCGGAGGCGGCCAGGTCGGCGAACTGGCCGGCGAACCGGGCGATGACGTCCGGGCGCAGCCCGTGGTGGACGAAGCGGCCGCGCGGCTCGGTGTCCGCGAGGTGCGTGGTACGCAGCGCCTCGCGGGCGGGCAGGGCGGCGATCCGGAGCCCGAGGGGGTCTGCAAGGACCCGGGTCAGGTCAGTGTCGACTGACGTCATCATGGGCTGATATTTTCACATCAGTGGCGACTGACACCACCGGGTGCTGATGTCATCGCCTCCTGATACCTGTCCGTCCGTCTGCTCGACCGATGCCCGCCCGCCTGGAGAAGAGAGCCCCGTGTCCGAGAAGCCCTCCGTCCTGTTCGTCTGCGTCCACAACGCGGGCCGCTCGCAGATGGCCGCCGCCTGGCTGACCCACCTCGCCGGGGACCGCGTCGAGGTCCGCTCCGCCGGGTCCGCTCCCGCCGGTTCGGTCAATCCGGCCGCAGTCGAGGCGATGCGCGAGGTCGGCATCGACATGTCCGCCCAGACGCCGAAGATCCTCACGATCGACGCGGTCAGGGCCTCCGACGTGTGCATCACCATGGGCTGCGGCGACACCTGCCCCGTCTTCCCCGGCAAGCGCTACCTCGACTGGAAGCTCGACGACCCCGCCGGCCAGGGAGTCGAGGCCGTCCGCCCGATCCGCGACGAGATCAGGATCCTGATCGAGGGCCTGATCGCCGAGATCGCCCCGGAACCCGTGGAGTGAGCGACGCTCCGGTCACCGTCCCTTGTCCTTCTTCCCCTTGGCCTTCCCCGGGCTCTCCTTCGTCTTCGCCGCCCCCGGCGCCTTCGCCGGGCGGTCCGTGACCGGCGGCGAGGAGTACGCACCGGTCGGGTCGGCGGATGCCCGGACGTCCCGTGGGGTGGTCGACGCCTCGTACGACGGCTGCCGGGTCGGCTCCGCAACGGCGGGAAGCGGTGGCACCTGCACCGACGGCTGAGACCCCACGGGTCCCACCGCCTCGGTGTTCCTCGGCGCCGAGGGTTCCTCGCGCGCGGGAGCGGTGGCAGGTGCGTTCCTCCCGGCCGGGATCCCGCCCATGGCCCAGGCGCAGCTGCCCGCGACGATCGCGGCCGCGAGCCCCAACCCCACCGCGCGGCGCCGACCGGTCACCCGGCTCCGCGGTGGTGCGGGCGTACGCGCGGCGCGAGCGGCGATCGCCGCGCGCGGGGACGTACGGGTGGAGGCGCCGGTGGGCGACGCGCCCACCGCGGCGAGGGGGCGCCGCGGCTGTGCGATCTCCTGCAGACGCTGCTGAACGGCGGCAGCGTCGGGGCGGGCCTGAGGGGCCTGGTCGGTCATCGCCTTCAGCAGGCGGGCCAGGCCGTCCGGCAACCCGTCGGGTATCCGGGGCTGACGCAGGAGGTGGGCGGTGCCGATCTCCACGGGGGTTCCCTGGTACTCGCGGTGGCCCGTGAGCGCTTCGAGCAGGGTCACTCCCATGGCGTATATGTCGCTGGCCGCGCTCGCGCCCTGCCCGAGGAACTGCTCGGGGGCCATGTAGGCGAGCGTGCCGACCAGGGTGTCGGACGCACTGTGGGAGTGGTCGTGCACGGTTCTGGAAAGCCCGAAGTCGGCCAGGTACGGCGCCCCTTCCTGACCCAGCAGGATGTTGGACGGCTTCACGTCGTGGTGGATCACGCCGTGGGCGTGCACGTGGTCCAGGGCCGACGAGATGTCGGCGCCGATCCGCGCGACGTGAACGGGGCTCAGGGGGCCGGCATCCATCCGGGCCCGCAAGGTGACACCGCGGATCAGTTCCGTGACCATGAAGGCGCCGTGCCCGTGACGTCCGGCGTCGTAGACGGTGACGAGGGCGCGGTGGGACATCCGGGCCAGCGTGCGGGCTTCGTCGCAGAAGCGATCGGCGGTGACGGTGTCCGCACCCGAGCGGAACACCTTGACGGCCACCTCACGGCCCAGGACCTGGTCGACGCCGCAGAAGACGTCGGCCGTACCGCCGGACCCGATGGGCCGCTGGAGCCGGTAGCGGCCGCCCAGCAGGACATCGTGCGGGGGCAGTGCTCCGTGCTCCGGGACGGACCTGGCCGTCATACGGGGTCCTCCTCCACTCGCGGGCGTTGGCGCGCTCCTACCCTTCGCACGTCGTGCCATTCAGCGGACTGGAGGATCCCGGGCGGACGCTCGGCACCGCCTGCCGGCGGGCGCCGCAGGCGCGTGACGTCACCGGCCGCGACCACGCCCCGGGCGCCGTCGGCGAGGGCCCCGGGGTCGTGCTCACGGTGCGGCCGGAGTGCCGGCGGCCGGCGTGGGAGCCGGCGTGACGGTGATGGCGCGGGCGGGGCAGGCCGTTGCCGCCTTCCTGGCCTTGTCCAGCAGGGCGTCGTCGGGGTGGCGTCGTAGAGGAGGTAGTCCTCGTCGTCGAAAGAGAAGACCTCGGGCGCCGCGAAGACGCACTGTCCGTGGCTCGCGCAGAGGTTCATGTCCACGGTGATCTGCATGAGTGGCTCCGGTGGGGGCGAGGACCGGCCCCGTTTCCGGGCCGGCGGGGAAGGTGGTCTCAGCTGACCGGGGGGTTGAAGCGCGAGTATCCGGGGTCGCTCCAGCGCAGCGGCGAGGCGGCGGAGATCTCCCGTACGTCCGTGACGGAGAACTCCACGAGGCGCTGCGCTCCGGGAATGCGGGACCGTTCCTCCTCGTCCCACACGGTGTGCGCGGTGCCGGAGAGGTGGAGGACGGAGCCCGTGGTCCAGTTCGGGAAGAGGATTCCGGCGGCCGGATTGAGCGCGAGGTTGCCGAGCGTCAGGAACATGGCGTTCCCGATGTAGTCGGGCCAGCGCAGCCGCGTCGGGGAGAGCACCTGGACGAAGCCGGGGTTGCCGCCGCGGTGGCTTGCGTCGGCATCGCCGCGGTCGGAGGCAGTGGCGACGAAGAAGGTGTCGGCTGCGCGCACCGTCTCCTGCTGGGCCGCGCTGAGCGCGGTGCCGGAGGTGACCGTGCGGGCCGCCGCCCGCGCCTCGGCCTCGGTAGCCCGCAGGATCCGGTAGTCCCGCTTCTGCAGGTATTTGGGGCAGTTGGCGATGACCTGGTCGAGCGCGACGCGCAACCCGCCGGCGCGCGGGAACGCCCTGCCGTTCAGGCGCATGCGACGGCGGGTGGCGGGCTCGATGGCGATCATGCCCAGCCGGACGGGCCGTTCCGCCTGCGTGGTCCCGGCGGGGGCGTCGGCCCGGCCGAGCAGGTCCGCGAGGGGATCGCCCGGCAGGGGGAGCGCGTCGACGGTGAGGGTGCGGGGGTCGGGCGCCCGCAGGAAGCCGGGGTCGCCGGTCAGCTGGGTGGCCCAGACGCGGCCCGCGCGGTCCGTGCCGCCGAGGATGATCATCGGCTGCTCGGCGAGGAAGTCCGCCGCCACGGCGGGGACGGACTCGCCGATGCCGCCCAGGGAGGAAGCCGCCGCGCCGGTGAGGTCGGCACGGTGTTGCACCAGGAGTTCGCCGGGATGGTAGCCGGTTGCCATGGCAGTTCCTTTCGTTGCGCCGCAACCGGGGATGCGGGCCCGCCCGGGCCCGGTCCCCGATCGCACCTTGGGGGCTGCTGGCCGCTCGTGTCTAGAAGAAGCCGCAGGTGGGCGCGCCCTGGGTGGGGGCGTCGGCCGGGTTGGCCCCGGTGGGGGCGTAGATCTCGAGGCGGATGCCGTCGGGGTCGGTGAAGAAGATGCCGCCGGAGGCGCCGTTCTCACCGTGCGGGACGACCCCGGCGTAGGTGAACTCGGCGTTCAGGCCGCGCAGGACCTCTTCGGTGGCACGGACTTCGTCGATGGTCTCCACCTGGAAGGAGAGGTGGTGCAGTCCCGGCAGGTCCGTGCCGAACGTGCCCGCGCTCTGCTGCCAGAGGGTGACGTGCATCCGGCCGTCGCGGCCGAGGAACGCCCAGCGACGGTCCTCCTCCTTGCCTTCCGCCAGCACCTCGAAGTCGAAGACCTCGCGGTAGAAGGCCAGGGAGCGGTCCATGTCGGTGATGTTCAGACCGACGTGCCCGGTCTGCAGGGTCTGTGCCTTGCCCATGCTGGATCACTGCTTTCGGTCGGGGTTTCGAGGCGCCCTCTCAACCACTGAAAAAGACTTTAGTGGTTAGAATTGAGGAGCGTCAACCTTTGATCTTCGGATGACCGGTTATGGTGGGCCGGGCATCCCCACGGAGAAGGAAGGAGCCGCCCGTGCCGCCACCCGCGGAGCCGGACCCCCGGCCACTGACCGGCGAACCGCTCTCCATCGATCTGCTCAACACCCGATGGATCGACGGCGACGGTCGGCACGATCTGCTGGAATCCGTCGAAGGACTGGCCGTCTGGCTCGCCGGCCCGATCGTCCGCCAGGAGCTCGGCGACCGGCCGGCCGTGGCCGACCGCCCGACGCTGGACGCGCTCCTCCAGGTCCGCGGCGCGCTCGACGCGCTCGTCGACACCCCGACACCCTGGGACGAGGCCACCACCGGCCCGCTCAACGCCGTACTGGAGCACGGTCGCGTACGCCGCCTGCTGCTCCCCGACGGTGCGGGTGCCACCGTCGAGGTGGACACGCCCTCGTGGCTGGTGGCGTGGACGGTGGCCGAAAACTTCCTCCACCTGCTCGGCGAGCGGCCCGAACGGGTCCGCTCGTGCGCGAACCCCGAGTGCATCCTGCACTTCTACGACGTCTCCAAGAACGGCACCCGGCGCTGGTGCTCCATGGCCGGCTGCGGCAACCGGGCCAAGGCGAACCGGCACTACGCGCGCCACAACCCCGCCTGACGGTGCGGGGCCGGAACGACCCTCCGACCGGAACCCGACCCGGGAGGGAAAATCCGCTGGACCGGAGCCCCGGTTCCTCTCAGGGATATCGGGTAAAAACTCACAAAAGGGATGCTCTCCTTCCTCGCGAGGAGGTCTAGGGATGGACCCCTGGCTGGTCTGGCTGATCGTCGCCCTGGTCCTGGGCGCGGTGGAGATCGCCACACTCACCGCCGCGCTCGGGCTGCTGGGCGGCGCGGCACTGGTCACCTCCCTGTGCGCCGCCGCCGGTCTGCCGCTGCCCGGACAGTTTCTGGTGTTCGCGGTCGTGTCGGCCGTCAGCGTGGTCTTCGTCCGCCCGGTGGCGCTGCGCCGCCTGTCGCCGACGCCGGACGGAGGCGGCCGCTTCGGCGTCGACGCCCTCGTCGGGCAGGCCGCCTACGTGACATCGGAGGTGTCGCGGCTGGGGGGCAGGGTCCGCATCGGCGGTGAGGAGTGGACGGCGCGGGCCTACGACGAGACGTTGGTGATTCCTCCCGGCGCGGCCGTCGACGTCATCGAGATCAAGGGCACCACCGCGCTCGTCTACCCCCGGGAGTGAGCCATGGAGATTTCCGCGTTCCTCGTAGCCGGTTTGCTCGTCGCGGTCCTCGCCGTCCTCACCGTGGTCCGGGCGGTACGCATCGTCCCCCAGGCCCGCGCGCGAAACGTCGAGCGGCTCGGCCGCTACCACCGCACCCTGAAACCCGGCCTCAACGTCGTCATCCCGTACGTCGACCGCGTCTACCCGGTGATCGACCTGCGCGAGCAGGTCGTTTCCTTCAAACCGCAGCCGGTCATCACGGAAGACAACCTGGTCGTCGAGATCGACACCGTTCTGTACTTCCAGGTGACCGACCCCCGCGCGGCGGCCTACGAGATCGCCAACTTCCTCCAGGCGGTGGAACAGCTGACGGTCACCACGCTCCGCAACGTCGTGGGGTCCATGGACCTGGAGAAGACCCTGACCTCGCGGGACACCATCAACAGCCAGCTCCGCGGCGTCCTCGACGAGGCCACCGGCAAGTGGGGGCTCAGGGTCAACCGGGTGGAGATCAAGGCCATCGACCCACCTCAGTCCATCAAGGACGCGATGGAGAAGCAGATGCGGGCCGAGCGGGACAAGCGGGCCGCGATCCTCGGGGCCGAGGGACAGCGCCAGTCGCAGATCCTCACCGCGGAGGGCGACAAGCAGTCCGCCGTCCTGCGCGCCGAGGGAAACCGGACCGCCGAGATCCTGCGGGCGGAGGGTCAGTCGCGGGCCATCGACGAGGTGTTCCAGGCCGTCCATCGCAACGACCCCGACCCCCAGCTCCTCGCCTACCAGTACCTCCAGATGCTTCCCCAGCTCGCCCAGGGGCCGGGCAACACGTTCTGGGTGATCCCGGGCGAGGTCACCTCCGCCCTCCAGAACGTGACGCGCGCCTTCTCCGAAGTCCTCCCCCAGTCCGCAGCGACCCGCGAGGCGTCCTCCGACGACCTGGCCGTCCAAGCCGCGAACGACGCGGCGAAAGCCGCGGAAGCGGCCGCCGAAGCCCTCGCCGACGCCGCGGAGGCAGAGGCGGGCAGCGGGTCCGCGGGACGCGGCGCCGGCGCCGGGGCCGGAGCCGGGGCCGGGGCCGGGGCCGCGCAGGGGCCCGGGGCACCGCACTGAGTCCGCTGATCCGGCGCACCGTCAGGTCATCGCGACGACGGCCTCGCCGGCCTGCGCGCGGCCTCTCGACGTACGACGTACTCCCCGGCCTCCCGGGTCAGATCGTGACCGGGCCGTGGGCGGTGGAGAACTCGACCGAGAGCAGGCCCGGTTCCTCATCCTCGACCCAGGTGACATCGATCTGGTCGAGGGGGTGGTCGGCCGGTTCGCCGAGGAATTCGGCGATGGAAGCGCCGTCGCCGGCGATGGAGACTCCGCGGATGGTGGTGGAGGTGCGCGGGTCGGCGCTCGGGCGCTGTTCGATGGGTACCAACCACTGGAGGAAGTACGGCAGTTGCGGGTCCTCCAGCAGTTCCAGCAGACCGATCTGCTTCCACCTCAGGTCGAACCCGTCGGGGCGGACACGGTGGCCCTCGGCCGAGGTACGGCCGAGGCGGGCCTCGACCGGGGCGATGTCGTCGACGGAGACCACCCAGCCGAGCCAGCCGCCGCCCTCGGCGGCACGGCGCGCGACCGCCTGGCCGAAGGGTGCGCGGTCGGCGGCGGGGTGGTCGAGCGTCGTGACGACCTCGACGTAGGCGCCGCCGCTCAGGGGGAGGATGAAGTTGCGGGTGCCGAATCGCGGATGCACGCCCCCGTCGACGAACCCGGCACCGAGGGCCGATCCGATCCGCTGGACGGTCGAAACGAAGCTGTCGCGGGCCACCGCATAGGACACGTGATCAAGTCGCACTGCCGCATCATCACCCCACAACCCGCACAAATCCCGCCGCCACGCCCGCCGCCCCGGCCGGGACGGCGATCAGCCCGACCTCGCGCGCGATTGAGTATGTTGACATAGCTATGCAGTCATACTTACATTGCCTGCATGGTCACCCCCAGCGCGTCCGAGCAGGACATCCGGCAGATCGCGTCCGCGATGTCGGCCGTTCTGCCCGCGCTGCACCGGGCGCTCGACCGGCGTCTTGCCCAGGACTTTCCGCACCCCAAGCCACCCGAGACCCAGCTGGCACTGCTGCGGCTCGTCGGCGAGCGTGACGGCGTCACGGTGCGCGAGGCCGCCGAAGTCCTGCTGATGAAGGCGAACAACGTGAGCGCCCTGGTCACACAGCTGGCGGGCCAGGGGCTGCTGGAGCGCAGGCAGGACCCGGCGGACAAGCGGGTCGCACATCTGCACCTGACGGCCGAGGCCCGCCACCGGCTCGACGAGGTCGGGAGCCTCGTGGACGGGTACCTCGTCGAGGCGCTGCGCACCCTCACGGACGGGGATCTCGACGCCATCGGGTCCGCTCTCGGCGCGCTCCGGGGCGTGGCGCGGCACGTTCACCCCGCCGCCCACTGACGGGCTCGCGTCCCCGCGGCCCGTCGACCTCCATCCTTACGAGGAAGCAAGGCACCCCCATGTCCTCCACCGCCGTGGACAGCTCCCCCCTGCCCGCACCCAGCCCGTCCGCCGCTCCGGTCGGCCGCCGCGCCAATCCCTGGCTGACGCTCGTCGCCGTCGCCTTCGGACTGTTCATGGTCGGCCTCGACGGCTCCGTCGTCGCGATCGCCAACCCGGAGATCGGCCGGGACCTGAACGCGTCCACCGCCGACCTTCAGTGGGTCACCAACTCCTACCTGCTGGCGCTGGCCGCCGCGCTGATCCTCGGCGGGAAGCTCGGTGACCGCTTCGGCCGGCGCACCTTCTACCTGGTCGGAGTCGTCGGTTTCACGCTCGCGTCGGTCGCCATCGGGCTGGCCGGGTCGATCGAGGGCGTCATCGCCTTCCGTGCCGTTCAGGGCTTCTTCGGTGCGCTGCTGATGCCCAACACGCTCGGGCTGCTGCGCGCGGTGTTCCCGCCGAAGAAGTTCGGGATGGCCGTGGGCGTCTGGGCGATGGTGTCGTCGGTGTCCACCGCGCTCGGCCCCATCGTCGGCGGGCTGCTCGTCGAACACGTCAGCTGGGAGTCGGTCTTCTACATCAACGCCCCGATCGGCGTCGTCGCGCTCGTCTTCAGCGCACTCGTCCTGCCGCAGAGCAAGAACACCTCCGGAGACCGGCGCTTCGACGTCCCCGGTGTGATCCTGCTCGCCATCGGACTGCTCGTCGTCGTGTTCGGCGTGGTCAAGGGCGAGACCTGGGGCTGGAGTTCAGGCCCGACGCTGGGCGCACTTGCCTCCGGCCTCGCGATCCTCCTGGTGTTCGGCTGGTACGAAACGCGGGTGGAGAACCCGTTGCTGCCGATGCGGCTGTTCCGCAGCCGCGCGCTGACCATCGGCACGATCATCACCGCGATCAACTTCTTCGTCCTGCTCGGCGTGATCTTCTTCGTGATGCTGTACCTCCAGAACGTCCGCGGCTTCACCCCCGTCGAGGCCGGCGTGCGCACGCTGCCGCTGAGCCTGGCGTCCGTGGTCGCCTCGCCGCTGGGCGCGAAGCTCACCGAGAAGTTCGGCGCCGGGCTGTCCATGCCGCTCGGCATGGTGCTCCAGGGCTGCGCGGCCTTCGGCGTAATCACTTGGGGCGTGGACTCGCCGTACGGCGCGATGTGGCCCCCCTTCATCGCCCTGGGCCTCGGCGTGGGCATGGTCATGGCCGCCTCCTCCGACGCCATCGTGGGCAACTCCCCGGTCAAGGACGCCGGCGTAGCGGGCGGCCTCCAGGCCACCGCGCTCCAGATCGGCGGCGCGCTGGGCACCTCCGTACTCGTGTCCCTGATCAGCAGCCGGGTCAACTCGACCCTGACCGCCGAACTCACCTCCGCCGGGGTGCCCGCACCCATGGCCGAGGGCCTGCACGAAGCCAAGGACGCGGTGGCCATGGGCATCTCACCCGTCTCCGGTGACATGCCGGCGCAGCTGAGGGCCGCGGTGATCGAGGGCAGCGGCCAGGCGTTCATCAACGGCGTGCACACCGCCGCGCTCGTCACCGGCACCCTGTGCGTCATCGGCGCCGCCCTCGCCGCAGCCGGCGTACGACGCAACCCGCAGAGCGCCCGCCCCTAAGAGGTCATCTCATTTAAGCATCGCGGGTACGGTCGGTCATGGTGGGGATCGTCGAGCGGCTGGTGCCGGACGAGTTGTGGGTGCTGTTCCAGCGGGTGGTGCCGGAGGCGCCGTCGCGGCCCCAAGGCGGGGGCGGCGCCGGCACGGTGACCGTGAAGTACTGGCCGCGATCGTGTTCGTCGCGACGTCGGGCTTACCTGGCGGCAGCTGCCCACGGCGTCGTTCGGCCCTTCGGCGGCGACAAGCCCACCGACGGTTCTCCGAGTGGAGCAAGGCCCGCGTGTGGGCCAAGCTCCACCGCCTGGTCCTCGACGGACTCGGCGCCCGAGGCGAGCTCGACTGGTCCAGCTGCGCGATCGACTCCGTGAACATGAGGGCCTTGAAAAGGGGGATCTGACAGGTCCGAATCCTGTCGATCGGGGCAAGTACGGCTCGAAGATCCACTTAATCACCGAGCGGAACGGTCTGCCCCTGTCCGTCGCAATCTCGGGCGCCAACCTGCACGACAGCCTGGCCCTCGAGCCCCTCGTTCGCGGCATACCACCCATCAGCTCACGCCGCGGAAGCCGACAACGCGAGCCCGGCAAGGTCCACGCGGACAAGGGATACGACTACGCCCACCTGCAGCAATGGTTACGCGGACGCGGCATCAAACACCGCATCGCCCGCAGAGGTATCGAATCCTCACAACGGCTCGGCCGCCACAGATGGGTCGCCACAAGGACCATGTCCTAGCTCGCCGGCTGCCGACTGCTGCACCGCCGCTACGAACGCAAGGCCGAGCACTTCCTCGTCTTCACCAGCCTCGCCTGCACCCTCATCTGCTACCGCAGACTGGCCGAATGAGATGACGTCTTAGAAGGCGCCTGCTCTATCCACTGAGCTACGGGGGCTGACCTGCGAGAACGCAGCTTCCGAACGCGAGTCTTATGGCGCTGTGCCACACATGCGCCACAAGGGTACGTGTGGGGCGGTCGGCCTCGGCGTCTCACAGAAAATTTTTACGTCCCCGAAAGCGGGGATGGAAACAATTCGGTCTTCGCCGCTGCTGTGGCGTCGTATCGGGATGCATGGGGTGCTGAGACTCAGGCTGTTCTACGTGAACGGTGGGGCACGGTGGAGATCACCGCGCGGTCGGCGGAGCTGAAACGCCATCTGCAGGAGGTAGTCGGGGGGGAACATGGAGCTCCTCCTCGGGGTCCGGTTCCTGGCGAGTGAATGCAGCACGGCGCCGGTTGGCTCTGCTCCCCAGGTTCCTCAAGCACACCGGAGCGCGGTCTCGCCGCAGCGTGCGGCTGACCTGGAGGTCCATTCGTCTCACGCGAGAGATTGTCCATTCCGATGGAATCTCAAAACTCTTGAGATAATATCGCCCAGTCCGATCAGCTGGTCACATGGTCGAGCTGGAGGTTTCGTGTCCATGGCGATCATGCGAGACCTGCGTCCGGAACTGCGCTTGACGACGCCGGAGGAGCTCGCGGCCTTCGAGCATGACCTGTTGTCCGAGTTCGTGCTCGCCCGGGCTTCGGTCGGCATCAGCGACAGGACGGTCGCCGGTGACGTTGACGTGATCACCGAAGCGCGCTCACGGTTCACGCACCCGCTGAGGGAGATGGAACCTCGCGATCTGGACCAGCTCTTCGTCCGACATCAACGGGGCATGGCTCATGCCACAAAGGTCCACAAGGCGCACGCTCTCATCGTGTACTCCGAGTTCCTTGACCTACGGAACAAGCCCGCCATCCACCAGAACGGCCGCAGCAACTCGGCACTCCTGAGGGTCAGATCGGCCTCGAACTCTTTGGAGGCGAAGCCCTTGTCGGAGATCATCAGCAGCCCCGGCCGGATCGTGACGGTCTCGGGTTCGCGGCCGGGCATCGCGTTCAGCACCTCACGCTCGTCCATCTTCGGGTTCGCCGGAGCCCACAGGATCGGCAGGGCGTCCGGGGTGCAGGCGCAGGCCCCAGAAGAACCGGCTGTGGCCGGCGCGGTACCCGCATCCGGCCCATCCGGCCATGTCCGACCGCTTCACGGTCGGACGAGAGCGGCCGCATTCCACCGGCGTGGAGTGAGCAGCCGTATTTCCTTCTTGACCAGTGGAAACGCGGCGCGCAGCCGCTTGTTCCAGCCCGGCTGCCCGGGCACGTACGGGAACATCCCACCCAGGGGACGTCTACGAACCGTAGTCGCCGCGACTCTGAAGTGACACCCAGCGGCGCCTGTGCCACAGCCAGGCGGACGAGCTCGGAATCCGCCAGCAGGGCGTCCAGGTCGTTCGTCACACAACAATCTCGGACGCTCCGCCTGCTTTCCCGGACACATCATCAACATTCGGAATAACTCATCCAATAGAGGTTCATCCACTATGAAAGACGAGTGTATCCGCTTCTTCCGAACTTTCGGATATCGGGTGTTCCGAAACCTCCTCGCCGAAGAGATCGACCACATAGCAGGGGACTTCGACCGCCTTATGGGTACGAGCCAAACTCTCGACCAGGAAGGTAAGCCGACGCGAACGCTGCACTGGCAGGCACTCGATTCTTCGTCACGCCTTTCGTCGCTGATCGATAGCCCCAAGGTAGTCGGAATCTTCGATGCACTGCTGGGATCGGATTGGCAGTACTTCGGTAGCGTGGCGAACCACTACACCGGCAACACGGGTTGGCATACGGATGATTTCTCATTCCATGACAAGGCCAAGATCGCGATCTACCTTGACGAGACCGGACCAGGACGAGGCGGTCTGAGTGTCATTCCCAGGACGCATGTTCCAAGTCTCGAGGTCGTCGAACTGCAGTTGGATGTGGGTATGAGCGAACGCGCCCTCGGTGTCCCTGGAGCCTCCGTGCCCTGCACGACTCTGAACACGCAGCCTGGTGATGTCGTTGTGTTTCATCAGAACCTCATGCATTCCTCGTGGGGAGGCGGCGACAAGCGCAGGATGCTGAGCATCAATGCCCATGCTCGATACGACGACGAAGAGTTGCTTCTGGACAACGTTCTTCGCACAGCTCGTTTTCGGCCACTGTCCGTATACGGGCCTTTCATGAACTGCACGACCATGCCGATGTCACGTCGGGTCCATCTCGAGCAAATGCTCCGTCATGAGAACCAAATGCTTGCGGAGGTGGACCGGATCGTCCGGTCCGTCCCCAGCGGAGCCGTCGACCTACTCCCCGATATGAGCAGCAACCATGATCGCGAGGCCGCGGCGGAGGAGTTCGCCCGGGACACCGACTATCGCTCGACGGTGGCTGCTCTGAAAGCAGAGGCTGGCGCGTGACCTTCTCAGATCCGGCGCTAGAGGACGGCCATGCAGCCGGCGGCCAGGTCTCTCCGACGGCGCGTTCCGCGCTGGATCTGTCGGATGTGGATGACCTGATCGCCGAGAGGCCGAGCGTACTCCTCGTGGGGCTGGGTAAGGCAGGCGGTCGGTTCCTGCGGTCACTCCGATTTCTCGACGAGACCTGCTCGGCCCTGGACTTGGCCGGGGTCTGCGACACCGACGGTTTGCGCTTTGGCCAGTTGCAGGGGTCTTCGACCCGATGCTTCACGGATCTGCGCACGGCTCTCGAGGAGATTGCACCCGATGTGGTCTGTGTGTGCATTAACGAGGTCGGACACTACGACGCATTGGCAATGATTGCGGAGTTCCCGTCGGTGCGCGCCGTTCTGTCCGAGAAGCCACTCACCGAGACACTTGCCCAGTGCGAGGCAGTGATCGATCGCCTCGGGGATCGACTGATCTGCGTCAACTTCGTCGAGCGCTACAGTCCTGTCGTGGAACAGTTTCAGGAGTGGAGCGCCTTCCACGACGCATGGATACTGCGCGCGGAATTCCACTGGGGCAAGTACCGTTTCATGGATCCACGTCCGACGATGGGCGTGCTGTCGGAAATTTCACATCCGGTCGATCTGGTTCGGACCCTGATCGGAGCCCGGCCGGACGCGATGTTTTCGGTCCGCGCCGCGTCGGGCAGCCGGAGCCGCTTTTCCGTGGTCGACCGCGCGCTCCTCGACACGGTCGACGTCGAATACACGATCGACGGGGTTCCGGTACGAGGCCACTCCTCATTCCTCTGGGAGGGCCGCGACCGGCGCATCGTGCTCTATGGCCGTACGGGCCTCGCCGGTGCTCTCTTCCAAGCGGTTCTCGCCTTCGACCGGCCTAGCTGGGATTGCGACAGCCTGCGGGTCACGCGCGTGGACGAGTCCACCGGGGCGCGCGAGGAGGTCTTCGCGAGCCACTGCGACCAGGACGACTTCCCGCGGGACCTGAGGCATATCTTCAAGGTCACGCGCTTCTGCGCGATTGCTCTCCGAGCGTTGTACCAGCCGGAGTACGGCGCGCAGTTGGCCCTCGCCGAGGACGCGTGGTGGGCGCAGCGGGCCATCGATGCGTTCAGCGAGACGATCGGGGGTGGCGATGCAATCGGATTCTAGGGACGAGTTCACGATCGGGGTCATCGGGTCGGGCTTCGCCGCCCGGACCCTCGTCGCGGCCGCGACCGCGTCGCCGCGAGTGGGCCGTGTCGTCGTCACCGGCGGGAGCAGGGTGGAGGAACTCTGCAGTCGCTACGGGGCCCGGGCGGGAGCGTCGGTCGAGGACGTGCTTGCCTCGGCAGACGCGGTGGCCGTGGCCACGCCGCACGAGACCCATGCCTGGCTGGTCGAGCAGGCGCTGGCGTCCGGCGTTCATGTCTTCTGCGAGAAGCCGTTCGTGACCGTTTCGGCGGAAGGCGAGAAACTGATCGCGGACGCGTCTCTCCGCGGCTTGACGCTCTCGGTCAATCACTTCCAGCGGTATCGCGGCCCTCATCGGGCAGTCAGCGACTTCCTGGAGCGCGAGGGAGTGCGGTTGATCGGTGGCCAGGCCCGTCTGATCGAGCACGCGGGTACGCAGCCGTGGAAGGCCGAGGCGGGCAGTCGCGGGTTCATGCTCGGCTATGGCGTCCACGTGATCGACCTCCTGCACACGTGGACGAAGGTTCCGTGCGTCGAGGTCAAGGCCCGCAGCATGCGGGTTCAGGGAGTTGAGCGCGCGACGGCGGCGATGTTGAGGTTCGCTGACGGCCAGGAGTTCTCCGTGTTCGCCTCCGACCTGTTGGCGGAGGAGGCCGATACGCAGCCGGGTCGCACCCAGCTGGCCTTCGAGCTCTTGACCCAGGTCGGAATGCTCCAGGTGGACTCTTACGGCTCGACCGTGCTGCACGCCGCCGATCACGCGCGGGAACTCGGCCGCCTGGGTACCTGGGACGATTTCGACAGCTCGGTCCGGCTCTCCGCCTACCAGCAGGCAGTGGACCAGTTCGTAGTTGCGTGCACGAGTGGCGAAGAGCCTGAGTTGACTGCGTCGGCCGCGCTTCACGCAGTCCGGGTCTGCGAGGCCATCGAGGTATCGGCGGGGCAAGGAGGCGACCCGGCATGCGTGTAACCGCTGTGGACGTGATCATCAATGGCTTCGATCTCGACGAGCCCCTTTTCGACGCGCGCTCATGCATCGCCCAGCGCCATCAGGTGCTCGTCCGGATCGAGGCCGAGGACGGTTCGGCCGGATGGGGCGAAGCGGCAGCGTTCGGCGGAAGTCACGAACTTGTGGCAATGGCGATCAAGCAGCTGGCAGCTCCCTTGATCGGACATCCCGCCCGCCCGCGCGAGACGGCTCGCTCCCTGCTCCGGAACACCGCCCACTACGGCCATGTGGGCGTCGTAGTCTCCGCGATCTCGGGCATCGAGACCGCTCTGTGGGACTTGCAGGGCGCCGCGTCAGGGCTGGACCTCAGCGCGCTGCTGGGAGGCGAGGCGCGCCCGGTCCGCTGGTACGGCACCACGGGGTTCTACCGGGGTGGGAGCCGCGCCGATGAGGTCACGGCCCTGCGCGATGATCTTGCCGCCGCGCTGGACAGCAACCCTTCAGGTCTGAAGATCAAGGTCGGTCGGCACGGGGTTGAGGAGGCGATCGGGCGTGCTCACCAGGCACGTGCGGCGCTCGGGCCGGAACGCCTGCTCATCCTCGACGCGAACAATGCGTTCACCGTTCCTGAAGCGCTCCGGGTGATGTCCGGTGTCCGGGAACTCGACATCCTGTTCTTCGAGGAACCCATCCCGTTCGGCAACCCGGACGCGAGTCGCGAGCTCCGGCTCAGTGGCGCGGTGCCCGTCGGCGGCTACGAACTGGACCCGACCTTCGCCGGCTGCCGCCGCTATCTGGAGGCGCGCGCGGTCGACTACATCCAGCCGGACGCGAGCTGGTCGGGCGGGATCGCGGAGACGATGGCCATCGCCGACCTCGCCCACCGCCTGGATTTGGGTTTCGTCCCGCACAACTTCTCCTCGATCGTCGCGACCGCCGCCAACTACCACGTCGTCAGTGCAGTCGGGGGAGACCTGATCGAACTCGACCTCACCGGAAACTCCGCGTCCGATCCGTCCGTGCTCAGAACGATGGGCTGGCGGATGGAGGGCGGATACCTGCAGGCGCCCTCCTCGCCCGGACTGGGTCTTGTGAGCGTCGGAGAGTGGGCAAGTCATGCTTGAGCAGCACGGTCTGACCATTGTCCTCGGCGCGTCGTCGGGCGTAGGTGCGGCGCTTCTGGAACGCCTCCACGGCGAGGGTGCGCAGGCGGTGGGGTTCAGTCGCAGAGCGGAATCCTCCTTCGGCCGGTCGCTGGTCGTCGCCGATGTGACGGACCGTGCCGCGCTCGTGGGCGCCGTCGGCGGGCTCGAGGGGCCGGTCGAGTCAGTCGTGAACTGTGTCGGTGTCGGGTTCTACGCGCCCTGGGATTCGGACGGGTCGCCGGAGTGGTCCGAGATGGCGGCCACCAATGTCGCGGGTTTGGCCAACGTCCTCTCCGTGGTGGGAACTCTCGACCCGGATCCGGAGAACTACCTGCATGTCGGTTCCCTCGCGGCTCACCGACCGTCAAACTCACCAGGCAACGCCGTGTACTCCGCGACCAAGGTGGCCGGGCGAGCGATGGTCAACGACTTCCGGAACTGGTCTGTCAGCGCGGCGCGGGCCACGCGGGTGGCGATGCTCTCGCCGGCGCTCATCAACGGCACCGGCTTCGATGCAAACTTCTTCCGTGCCGATGAAACGGCGCGGACTCCGCTCTACGAACGGCCGCATCTGGCCATCGAGGAGGTTGTCGATGTGATCGTCCGGATGCTGGCGACGCCCCGTCACCTGGAGATCTCCGACCTGGTCCTCCGGCATCGTCTCCAAGAGGACTGACCGATGGATCCGAGTGTCGGTAGGGCGAGCCGGACTCTCGACCTGTCTCGCGGGGAGATCCCGTGGGGGGTCCTTTCTTCGCACTTGGAGTCCCTCGATGCCGGCGCGGTGCTCCGCCGCGGGTTCAACTACTCATCGCCGGCCGGTCTGGACGACCTGCGCGAGCTGTTCGTCGACCGGTTCGCGACCTGTGCGGTCCACGTCGACGACACTCTCGTGACCGGAGGTGCCCTCGGCGCACTCGACCTCGCGTTGCGTGCATTGCTCCGGGATCGGCCGGCAGCTCGCCTGGTCGTGCTCGAACCGACCTATCGCGAAGCGCTCGGCATCGCCAAGGCCATCGGGCTGCCGGTCGTGGGTTGGAGCAAACTCGCCGGAGTCTTGAGTCGGGACGACGTGGTCTACGTCGTCTCCACCTTCAACAATCCGGACGGCCGGACCCTCTCCGCCGCCGAGCGCGACAGTCTGGCGGCGGCGATCGTCGAAGCTGACGCGGCCCTGATCGAGGACGCTGCATACGATCTGCTCCCGGCCGTCTCGGCCGACCCGGTTCCCGGCGTGTGCGCAAGCGTGATGCAGCGGAGAGGAAACGCGTGGGCACTGCGCCTGATGTCGTTCTCGAAGACGGTGGTCCCGGGTGCACGGGTGTGCGTTGTCGAGGGCAGTTCCCGTGCTCTTGCTGCGATGCGGACGGTCAAGTTCGACTTCGGAACCTCGCCCGTCGCGTGCGCCCTTGTCGCCGAGCTGGTGCGGGATCCGCGGACCCTGGCCCGCCATCTCGCTCTCATTCGCGAGCGCCTCGAATGTGGGCGTGCTGCTGCCGATCAGGCGTTCCGTGCCTGGGACCGACCGCCGTCCGTCGTGGGTGCAGGCTACTTCCTCTGGCTGTCGTCCTCCCACGTGAGTAGCACCGAGGCCGCAGGGCGCGCCACGGCTGTGGGAGTCCGGGTCAGCGACGGTGCGCCCTTCTTCGTGGACCACCGCCCCACGCATCTGCGCCTGAGCGTGGCGTGGGAGCCGCCCGAGCGGATCCACGAGGCATGCCTTCGACTCGAGGAATCGGTGGCCGCCCCGAAGAATCTCCTGGAGGAGACGTTGTGACCACGATCATCGGCTGGCAGTGCGATCTGGTGGCCAGTGCTGCTCTGCTCATCGACGGCGAGACCGTCGGCGCTGTCGAGGAGGAACGGTTCACTCGGGTCAAGCCGGAAACCGGGTTTCCCGGCAGGTCCGTGACCTGGCTACGGGAGGGTATGGGCCTGTCGACGGCCGAGGTAGACGACTGGGTCCACGGCTGGCTCGCCGGGACGAACACGGCGCAGATGCTGCCCGACCTGGCGCGGCGTGTCGCAGCGGCGAGCAACCCTGACGGCGTCGACGCGATGGCGCGACGGCCGGCCACGGAGCACGCGGACGACGCCGAGATTCGCGACGTGGGCTATCGCCTGGCAGTTGAGCGCAGGTGGTCGTTGCTGAGCACCAGTTTCAACCGGCACGAGGAGCCGATCATTCTTGCGATCGGGGATGGACTGGCGGCCCTGGCGGACGCAACGGTGGACGCGGTGGTGCACCGCGCGAACGTTTGGACGACGTCATGAGTCGACAGCTCGTGGTCTGTGGTATCGGGAGTGGCATGGAATCGGTGATCCCGCGCATCGCGCGGGATCACGACCTCGCGATCATCGCGATCACCGATCGTCCGACCGAGCTCGACGGCCTACCGGTCGACCAGGTCCTGGTGACCTACCCGCGAGACGCCGCAGCGGTCCTGGACGCCGTGGCTCAAACCGGCATCGAAGGCGTGGACGCGGTGATGTCGCTCGGCTACGAGAACCCGCCCGTTATCTCCCGGCTGGCTCGCCTGTGGTCCTGCCCGGGAGTCCCGGTCGAGGTCGCCGACCGTTGCACTTACAAGGATCTGAGGATCGCCGCACTGCAGCAGGCCAACGTGCGCACGCCTCGGTTCAGGGTTTTCCGTGAACTCACCGAGGCCGCTGAGGCAGTGGGCGCACTGGGCTTCCCGGCGGTCGTCAAGCCGACGGACGGCACCAGCTCCGTCGGAGTCTCGGTCGTCCGCGACGCCAACCGACTCCCGGAGGCCGTTGCCGCCGCGCGCGAGGCGACGGGACGCGATGCCCTTGTCATCGAACAGTTCATCGAGGGCACTGAACACACAGTCGAGGGAATCGTCGCCGACGGCGTCGTGCGGGTAGCAGCCTTGTCAGATCGCAACTACGACGCGAAGCACCGGTTCGCCCCGTTCGTCTTCGAGGCCGGCGACGACCTACCGTCGGCGGCCGGTCCCAGGGAACGCGCAGCCCTTGAGGACGCGGCCGCAGCGGCGGTGTCAGCCCTCGGGATCGACGACTCGGTCTTCAGCACCGACCTCCTGCTCACCCCGGGCGGAGTGTACGTCCTAGAGGTGGCGGCGAGACTGTCCGGCTCGCGTTTCGGGACTCACCTGGTGCCCCTGGCCTCGGGGGTCGACATCGTCGACGCCGCCGTGCGCCTCGCGCTCGGCGAAGCCGTCGACCCGGCCTCCCTCGTCGCCACCAAATCGACCTTCGTTGCCAGCCGCTACCTCCCTTCCGCCACGGGTGTTGTCACCTACGTCGGCGATCTGGCGGCTCAGACGTGGGAGACGGGAGTCGTCGAGGTTTTCTGGGAACAGGAGTTGGAGGCCGGACAGGTGTTGGACGGGTATCGGTCGGCCAAGGACATGCTGGCCAGCGTGATCGCGTGGGGAACGACGCGCGCCGAGGCTGCTGGGCGCGCGGAGCGCGCGCTGGCCGGGCTGCCACTGGAGATCGGGTTGATCGGGGTGGACGATGTCTGAGTCGCTGGACCGGAGCCGGTTCGACCGCTTCTTCGATGCCCGCCGTCCGGCGATCGCGGCCGACCTGTGCGAGTACATCAGCTTGAACACGCAGACCCCGCACGAATCGGAATGCTTCGCCTTCCTCGCTCGCTACCTGGAACCGCTCGGAGCCCCGCTCCAGACTCGGAACCGGCATCCCCTTCTCTCTGGTCATCCGGACCTGTCTCCACATCCCAATGCACGCACCGAAGGGGGGCCGACTTCAGGATTCGCCGTGTTCGAGAACGGACACGGCGCGTCGACCGCCACGCGGTTCAATGCCCACATCGATGTCGTGCCCGCCTCGCCAGAGGACCCTGCCGCCTTCGAACCGCGTGTCGACGCCGAGGCCATCTGGGGGCGGGGGGCCTGCGACACGAAGGGAGGCCTGGTGATGCTGGCTGAGGCGATGCGCTTCATCGGCGACGAGGGGGTCAGCGCCGGGAAGCGGGTCGAACTCGACCTGCCCTCCGAGGAGGAGATCGGCGGCAATGGGACCCTGTCGAACATCCTGTACGGAGGGCGGGTCGACGAGGCGATCTGTCTCGAGCCGACCGGACTGGAGGTGTTCCGCGGACATCGTGGCTGTCTCACGTTCTCCGTCGACATGGTCGGCCGCAGCGTACACATGGGCGAAGCCGCGTCCGGGGTAAGCGCCATCGAAGGAGCCGTCGCCATGATGGCGTCACTGCGTGACCTCGAAGGCGTCCTCCTGCGGCAGGCCCGCAGCCACGATGCGTTCGCTCGGTGGGAATGGCCCCTCAGCCTCAACATCGGCAAGATTAACGGTGGCGAATGGTCTGGCTCCGTCCCCGAACGATGCACGCTGGTCGGAGACCTCGGTTTCCTGCCAACCCACTCGCTGGAGGATGTCGAGGATCTGATCAGGGAGGCATGCACGAAGGCTGCTGAGGTCTGGCCGGGCGGCAGTCATCGCGTCCGATTCGACCGGGGTCTACGCAACGACGCATGCCTCACCCCCGAGTCCGCACCCGTCGTCGAGGAGTGGGCGGGACTGACCGGAGTGCCGGCGTCTCATATCGCCGGGTGGAACGTCAGTTGCGATGCCCGGCACTACGTTCATGCGATGGGGGTGCCGACGATCGTCGTCGGGCCTGGTTCGTTGAAGAACGCGCACTCGGCTCACGAGCACGTGGCCTGGTCCGAGCTACGCGAGGGCGCCTGGATGCTGGCGCGATACGTGGCACGGGAACGGGTCGCAGGTTCGCCTACCGGCAGCAGGCAGGCGCGATGACCAAGATTGCCGTCACCGGGGGAGCCGGGTTCATCGGCTCCAACCTAGTGCGCGAACTCGTGCTGCGCGGGCACGAGGTGGTCGCGATCGACGACGTCTCGACGGGCGACTGGTGCAATCTCGCCGGCGTTGAGACGGAGCGCGTTGAGGCGTCGGTGCTCGACGGGGGAATGGTCGAGGCGAGCATCCGTGGATGCGCCTCTGTGGTCCACCTCGCCGCACTGGGATCGGTTCCGCGCAGCATCGCCGATCCGTGGGCGACCCACCGCGCGAACATCGACGGAACCCTGAGCCTCCTCCGGGCATGCGGGCGGGCGGGCGTCGGCCACGTCATCTATTCGTCGTCGAGCTCGGTCTACGGACGCAACCCCGCCCTGCCGAAGGACGAACGTGAATGGGTACGCGCGATGAGCCCGTACGCGGTCAGCAAGCTCGCGGCTGAGCAGTACGTACTCAGCTTCCAGGAGTCCTTCGGGATGTCGAGCGTTGCTTTCCGACTGTTCAACGTGTTCGGTCCGCGGCAGAGCTCCGGCCATGTCTACGCGGCGGTGATCCCCCAGTTCCTGGACAGCGTCCGCGCGGACCGGCCGTTGACGATCTTCGGGGACGGCGCGCAGACCCGTGACTTCACCTACGTGGCCGACGTGTGCCGGGTCCTTGTCGGCGCGGTGGAGCATCGGGTGACGGCTCCGGAGCCGGTGAACCTCGCATTCGGTCGTCGCGTCAGCGTGAACGACGTGGTTCGCCAGCTCTCGGAGATCCTTGGACGGGAGTTGCCGGTGGTACGGGCGGAGGGGCGGCCGGGGGACGTCCGGCACTCACAGGCGGTGAACAACCGGTTGCGCGCGCTATTCCCGGATGTCGAGCCCACTCACTTTGGAATCGCTCTGGAGGTCACGGCGCGATGGATGCTCAGCCCCGACAGTGTCGCCTCGTGACCGGCATCACGGTGTTGAGGGAGAACCCGAGCTCTTTCGGGCGTCGCAGAAGGCGCGGCGAGGATCAGGACGATATCGATCGCATCCTGGCACTCGACAAGTCGGTACGGGCGGCCCAGGCGACCTTCGAGAACGCCCGGGCCGACCAGAAGGCAGACCGGGGCCCTGGTGCGCAACGCCTCTCCGAAGGAGCGCGAACGGCTGTTGACGGCAGCCAACGAGAAGTCCCTCGCCGTCGACGCGGGCGTACTCCACGCTCGCCGCCATGGCCGCGAGGAAGACGGAGTCCTCCCCTCCACCCCCCGACGCGGGTCCGTGGGGAGAACTGGCATCCGCAGATAGCGGACAACACGGCAGAGGACCTCATACGACAGCGCCCATCCCTGGGAACGAGCCACGTCCTGGCCTCAAGTGCTGGCTGCCGCCTCAGGCGAGAGTCCGCCCAGAGCCGTCCGTGACCGCCGGAGAGTCCAAGACCTGGTGCCTCGCCGTGGCGTCGCTCCGCTGGAAGACACCGCAAGCTTCCGATTCAGAAGTCAAACTACTCGTCAGCAAGACCAACATTTCCCTACAGACCTGACCACACACTGGTCTACGTGGGACGCGACGCCAAGATCAAAAGCCCCGTCCGGAGACCGTAATGGCGTCCACGAGAGCACGGGAACCGGAGCGGAATGACAGTCCCCGATCCGATCCACGCCCGACAGCATCGGCACAGCTCAACGCACTCTTCCTCTGGGCTTCAGGCGCGTCGGGGGAAGTTCCGGGGCCGGAATCGGAGGGCCGTCGTAGCCCTTGACCTCGCCGTAGCGGGTGCCGTTCGTCCAGTCTTCGCGGAACTGTTCGATCTCCTCCTGGGAGCGTCCGATCCAGTTCCAGAACATGACGATCTCCTCCTCGAACGGCTCGCCGCCCAGGAGCATCAGGCTCGCGTCCGACGTCGCCCGCAGGGGGAGGTCCGTGCGGCCGCAGCCCAGGTACAGCATCGAGCCCGGGAGGACCGGGACGCCGTCCACGTGGGCCTCGCCCGACATCGACAGGACCGCGTACTCGAAGTCCGGGTCGAGCGGGAGCCGCGTCTCCGTGCCCGCCGCCAGGGTCAGGTCGGCGCCGACGATCGGGCTGTACGCCGTGCCGGGCGAGGTGGCCGTGTCCAGGGTGCCGAGGATGACCGTCGCCGTCAGGCCGGGGGCCGTGACCCGCGGGAGGTCGGCGTGGTGCTGGAAGTGCGGTTCCACGTTCCGGTGGGCGTCCGGCAGGGCCACCCAGAGCTGCGCGCCGTGCAGGAGCCGGGCGTGCGGGCGCGGGCTCTCCTCGGAGTGGCTGATCCCCCGGCCGGAGGTCATGAGGCCCAGTTCGCGGGGCCGGATCGTCTCCAGGCTGCCGACGCTGTCGCGGTGCAGCACCTCGCCCTCGTGCAGCCAGCTCACGGTCTGCAGGCCGGAGTGCGGGTGCGGCGCCACCTGCATGCCGGGCTCGTCCGCGATGTCGTCGGGGCCGTAGTGGTCCACGAAGCACCAGGCGCCCACCATGCGGCGGCCGAGGTTCGGCAGCAGGCGTCGGACCTCCGTGGACTCCCCGAGCTTGACCGTGCGCGGGCTCAGGAGCTCGCGGACCGGTTCGGCCACGACGAAACCGCGGCCGCCGCAGGCGGAGAGGGCGGGCTGGCGATCGAGATTGCTCATGCGGACAACCTAGCCGCGCGCGGCTGCCGAGCCGAGCGGAATGTTCCGCGGGACGGGCGTGTTGGAGGCGGCGTACGGACAAGACGACCGGCGGAAGGGACACGATGAACGGGCCGACGACGTACCTCGGACACGGGACCGCTGCCGAGCGCTGGGAGCGCGCCCGGCTCTTCTTCGACGCGAAGGAGTACGCGACCGCCGCCCGCGTCCTGGAGACCCTGGCGCAGGAGGCCCCCGAGCAGCTGGCGCCCCGGCTGCTGTTGGCCCGCGCCTACTACCACTCCGCCCAGCTCTCGCGCGCCGAGACCGAGCTCCGCGCCGTCCTGGAACGCTGGCCCGTGGAGGACTACGCGCAGCTCATGCTCGGTCGCACCCTGGAGCGGCTCGGCCGGTCCGGCGAGGCCCGTCCGCACCTGCGGATGGCCGCGGCGATGGCGGGCGAGCTGCCCGAGTAGGCCCGGGCGGAGGGCGCCCGGGACGGGGCTCCGGCGCCGTCCCGGGCGGGTCCCGGCCCCGTCCGAGGGGGCGTGCGGACCCCTCCGATCGGGGTCCCGGCCCCGTCCGTGCGGGGCTCGGCCCCGGGCTCGGTTAGCCTGGGTCCAATATGAACCGTCTGACCACGCCTTTCGGCTCCTACGAGCTCACCCGCTTCCCCGAGGACCCGCGCGACCGGCTCTTCGCCTGGGACGCCGCGGACGAGTACCTCCTGCGCCATCTCGACTCCGGTACGGGCGAACGCGGCCCGGTGGACCTGGCCGGCGCCGGGCAGATCACCGTGCTCGGGGACCGCTGGGGGGCTCTGACCACGGCGCTCGCCGCGTACCACCCGGCGCAGATCACCGACTCCTCCCTGACCCGTTCCGCCACCGCGGCGAACCTGGACCGGGCCGGCATCGGCACCTCGAAGGCGACCGTGTCCCTGCTGACCACGCAGGACGCGCCGCCGGAGCGGATCGACGTCCTGCTGGTGCGCGTGCCGAAGAGCCTGGCGCTGCTGGAGGACCAGCTGCACCGGGTGGCGCCGCACGTGCACGCGGGGACCGTGGTCGTCGGCGCCGGCATGGTCAAGGAGATCCACACCTCCACCCTGCGGCTCTTCGAGCGAATCCTGGGTCCGACGAAGACCTCCCTCGCCGAGAAGAAGGCGCGGCTGATCTTCTGTACGCCGGGCACCCCCGGCGCGACGCGGCCGACGACCCCCGGGCCGTGGCCGCTGACGTACACGGTGGACGAGGACGGCGGCTCGGGCGCCGGGCTGACCGTCGTCAACCACGCGGGGATCTTCTGCGCGGACCGGCTCGACATCGGCACCCGCTTCTTCCTGCAGAACCTGCCGACCAACACCGACGGCGCCCGGGTCGTGGACCTCGGCTGCGGCAACGGCGTCGTCGGCACGGCGGTCCAGGTGCACGACCCGGACGCCGACGTCGTCTTCACCGACGAGTCCTACCAGGCCGTCGCCTCGGCGCAGGCCACCTACCGGGCGAACGTCCGCGAGGGCCGGCGGACGGCCGAGTTCCTCGTCGGTGACGGTGTGGCCATGCTGCCCCCGGGTTCGGTGGACCTGGTGCTGAGCAATCCGCCGTTCCACTCCCACCAGGCCACGACGGACGCGACCGCGCTGCGGATGTTCGCGCAGTCGCGCAAGGTGCTGCGCCACGGCGGCGAGCTGTGGGTGGTGGCCAACCGGCACATGGGCTACCACACCCACCTGCGGCGGCTGTTCGGCAACAGCGAAGTCGTGGCGAGCGAGCCGAAGTTCGTCGTGCTGCGCGCGGTCAAGCAGGATCGTCCGCGGGCCGTGTGACCCCGGTGGCGCGTCCTGCGTGCGGCCCGCGGGTCCCCGAGCGATCCGGGACCTGCGGGCCGCACGTGCGTCCGGGTCAGGCGTAGCGGCTGAGGTCGTGGAAGAAGTGGTCGATCCGGGTGGCGAGACCGCGCCGGGTGGCCTCGCCGAAGACGGTGGTGCCCACGGCCAGGTCGAGGACGCCGAGGCCGAACGGTGAGAAGACCACGGGCCTGTCCCGGGGGATGGCGACCTTCCCCTCGATGACGTCGTACAGGGTGCCGTCGATGAAGTCCCGGTTCCCCACGCGCTGTTCGGCCAGGTGCGGCGAGGTGTCGGCCTTCAGGCAGTGCTCCACGTCGTCGACGATGTTGGTGGACCCGAGGATGATCTCCGGGGACAGGTCGCGCAGCGAGACGTGCAGCACCACCGGGTTGTGGTCGAACCACCCGAGGTCGTGCACGTGCGGGGTGGCCGCCGTCGTCGCGAAGACGATCAGCTCCGACGCGCGGACGGCCGTCTCGGCATCGGGGAGGACGGATATCTTCGCGCCCCGGCCCAGCCCGGCCAGGTAGCCGCTGAAGGACTCCGCGTACTCGGCGCTGGTGTCGAAGACGTTGATCGCGTCGAACTCGAAGCCGGCCGCGGCCAGGTACTTCTCGATGTAACGGGCGATCAGGCCGGTCCCCACGAAGGTGATCGAGCGCGGCCGTTCGCGGTCGGCGTGCAGCTGTACCGCGGCGAGGGCGGCCGACGCCGCCGTGCGGGTCGCGCTGATGATGGAGCTCTCCAGGCAGGCGAAGGGGTAGCCCGTCTCGTGGTCGTTGAGGATGAGCACCGCGGAGGCGCGCGGCAGTCCGCTCGCGATGTTGCCCGGGAAGCTGGAGATCCACTTGATCCCGTCGACGCCGAAGTCGCCGCCCAGCGCGGCCGGGAGGGCGATGATCCGGGAGTCGGGCTTGTCCGGGAACCGCAGGAAGTAGCTGGGCGGGTTGACGCTCTGCTGCTCGCCGTGGGTCAGGTAGGCGCGGCGCACGACGTCGATGACCCGCTGCGGATCGCCGTCGAGGACCTCGCTGACTGCGGCTCCCCCGATGACGGAGAACTGGGGTGTGGTGGACATGGATGCTCCAATGCGGAAGGGAACTGACGGTCTGGGAAGAGGAGTAGGGGTGGTCGGGTACGGGCGGCCCGTGCGGGCCGCCCCGGTCAGGCCGGCGGAGCGGCCAGCCGGTGCAGGAACAGCGCCTCGGCGGTGGCCATGCGGGCCAGCAGGCCGGGATCGACGCTCTCGTCGGTGGAGTGGATGCGGGAGGCCGGGTCCTGCACTCCGAGGAGCAGGAACTCGGCGTCCGGGTAGAGGCCGGCCAGGGTCACGCAGACCGGGATGGATCCGCCCTGGCCGCAGCGGGCCGGCTCGGTGGCGAAGACGTCGCGCAGGGAGCCCAGCATCGTCCGGTGGGCCGGGCCGTCGCTGCCCGTCTCGAACGCCTCCCACACGCCGAGGCGTTCGACCGTGACCTCGGCGCTGCGCGGGGCGGCCGCTTCCAGGTGCGCCGCGAGGGCCTCCTGCGCGCGGGCGGCCCCCGTACCGGGCGGAACCCGCAGGCTCACCAGGGCGCGCGCCCGGGCCTGTACGGCGGAGGTCGCGCCCTGGACGGCCGGGCAGTCGATGCCCACCACCGTGACGGCGGGGCGCGCCCAGAGCAGGTCGGCCAGGGCCGCCGTGCCGGGCAGTTCCACCGAGGGCAGCACTTCCGCGTCGGCGCGGAACTTCTCGACGGGGTACGGGGATCCGCGCCAGGTCTGCGACCGTTCCAGCCCGTCGATGCGGGTGTGGCCGTCCTCGTCGTAGAGGCTGTCCAGCAGCCGGACCAGCGCCGCGAGGGCGTCGGGGGCGCCGCCGCCGAAGCTGCCCGAGTGCGCGTTCGCGGCGAGGGTGCGCGTGTGGACCTCCACCGTGGTCATGCCCCGCAGCGAGGTGGTGAGGGTGGGCACGTCGAGCGCCACGTTCGCGGTGTCGGCGATGACGACGACGTCCGCGGCCAGCAGCTCGGGGTGGGACTCGGCATAGCGTTCGAGGCCGCCGGTACCCTGTTCCTCCGAACCCTCCACGATGAACTTGACGTGCACCTCGGGCAGTCGGCCGTCCCCCACGGCCGCGAGGGCCCTGAGCGCCGTCAGGTGCATCAGGACGCTGCCCTTGCAGTCGGCGGCGCCGCGTCCGTACCAGCGCCCGCCGGCCTCGGTGAGCCGGAACGGGTCGGTGGCCCAGGCGCCGCGGTCGGCCGCCGGCTGTACGTCGTAGTGCGCGTAGAGCAGGACGACGGGCGCGCCCTGCGCTGCCGGGAGCTCCCCCCAGACGGCCTGGGTGCCGTCCGGGGTGTCCAGCAGCCTGACGTCGCCGAAGCCCTGCGCCGTCATCGCTCCGGCGATCCACGCGGCGGCGGCCGCGCACTCCCCCGCGAGGGCGGGGACGTCGGCGACCGACTCGAACGCGACGAGCTCGGCGAGGTCGGACCGGGTCCGCGGCATCAGGGCGTGCACCGCGTCGGCCAGGGACTGCGGGTTCATCGCGGCTCCTCCTACGGTCAGTGGGCCGCCCGCGGTGGCGGGCGGGCGCGGGGTCATGCGAAGCGGACCGTGGCGGCGGCCCAGGCCCGCAGCTCGGCCTCCTCCTCGGCCGAGTCCGCGGTGAAGACGACGTGCCCGAGCCGGCACCGCAGGTCACGGGCGGCCGGTACGGGGTCCCCGGGCCGCAGGTAGGTGCGGACCTCCACCACCCGGGGGTGCCGTTCGAGCACCTCCAGGCCGTCGATCCGGTCGAGGACGCCGAGGCCGGGTGCGGTGAAGAAGTGCACGGCGGCGTACTTCGCCGCGGGCTGGGCGGGCGGCGTCGCCGCTTCCGGGTCGAGGCCCGTGTGCGCGGCGACCATGATGTGGCGCAGCGACACCCCGGTGGCCAGGGTGATGAGCTCGGCGATGCGGTCCCCGGCGAGCCGGGCGCCGATCTCGATCAGTACGGGCCCCTCCGCGGTGAGGCGCACCTCGGCGTGGAAGGGGCCGAGGCCGATGCCGAGTGCGGTGACGACGGCCGTGGTGTAGTCGCCGATCCGGGCGCGGGCGTCGGGGCCGAGGTCCGCCTGCACCACGTGGCCGAGCTCGACGAAGTAGGGCTCGGGGCCGAGGAGTTTGCGGGTGAGGGAGACGATGGTGACCCGGTCACCGCTGACGTGTCCCTCGACGGAGTACTCGGGGCCGTCCAGGTACTGCTCCAGCAGGGCCCGGCCGTCCTCCGGCTGGTCGAAGACGTAGTCGGCGCGGTCGGCGAGCCTGCGGTAGGCGGCGTGCAGCTGTTCGCGGTCGTCGGCGCGGCTGACCTGGATGGAGCCGGATCCGGCGGCCGGCTTCAGCACGCAGGGGAAGCCGACGGCGTCGGCCGCGCCGTCGAGGTCCCCGGGGGCGGAGACGGGGGCGAACCTGGGTACGCGCAGGCCCGCCGCGGCGAGCGCGGCGCGCATGCGGGTCTTGTCCCGGACGGCTTCGGCGGTCTCCAGGGGCAGTCCGGGGAGGCCGAGCCGGTGGGCGATGCGGGCGGCGGCGTCGACGTAGAACTCCGAGCCCGAGACGACCCCGCTCAGGGGGGTACGGGCGTGGACCCGGTCGGCGGCCTCGGCCAGCGCGGCCGGGTCGTTGGTGTCGACGACCACGAAGGTGTCGATCTCGGCGCGGGCTGCCTCGGGGACCACGCGGTCGCCGCCGTCGTGGGAGAAGACGACGGTGGCGAGGCCGAGGTCGCGGGCGGCGCCGAGCAGGGTCAGTCCCGAGGACATCGGCTCGATGACCAGCAGCTGCTTCCGGGTCGTGGGGGCGGCGGCGGGCATGGGCGTCTCCTTGTGCGGGTCGCGCTGTGGGGCGGTGGGGTGGCGGGGGCTCACGTCACGGGCTCCGCCCGGGGCGGGGCGGCCGCGAGCGGCGAGAGGCTGATGCCGCCGAGGACGTAGTCGATGGCGCCGGTGATGGTCAGTTCGCGCTGGTCCATGCGGCTCTCGTGGGCGGCGTCGACGTGCCCCTGGCGGTGCCAGAACGCGAGGTGCCAGGCGTGGTCGGCCGGGACGACGTGGTGCAGGTCGTGGGCCGGCAGGTCGGAGACGAGGACGCCGAACCGGGCGGGCGTCTGGAGGAACAGCATCCTGGCGGCCCAGCGGGCCCAGCCCGCGGCGCGCCGTGCGGCCGGGAGGTCCCGTGCGGGCAGGGGCTCCAGACAGAAGCGGGCCCAGCAGCGCGAGACGTAGTCGCCGCGGCTGGTGGGGGCGCCGTCGAACGCCATCCAGGGGTGCTCGGACACGGTCTGGAACAGCGCCGCCCAGTGGAACAGCGGCAGCCAGGGCACGACGAAGGCGAGGGTGTACTCGATGCCGTCCATCCGGAAGCCCATCAGGACGAGGAAGCCCACCCAGACGGTGGAGGCGATCCGCCGGGTCCAGGTCGCGGTGATGAAGTTGGTGCGGATGCGGAAGGTGATGAACGGCAGGTGCAGCCGCGGGGAGAACGGGGTCCGGTAGAGGGTCCGGCGCAGCTGCTCCATCGGCATGCCCGGCCGGAAGCCGAGGTACATCAGGAAGCCCGCGTCGGGGTCCTTGATCGTGGTGAAGACCTTGCGGTTGTGGTGGCTGCGGATGTGGTCCTCGAAGATGTCCTCGTAGTTCGAGGTCAGGCTGACCGCGCTGGACACCACCTGGACCACCTTGTCCACGTGCTTGTTGCCGGAGACCTCCTTGTGGACGGCGTGGTGGCTCCAGGTGACCTGGAGCTTGCGCACCGCGTTGACGGTGACGAGCCAGGTGATCGGCAGGACCGCCGCGGCGTACCAGTCGAGGAACCGTACGGCGTACACGCCGGCCAGGACCGCGGCGGCCAACTGGACCAGTGTCAGGAACCAGTTGACGAGCGGGGGCGTGATCCAGCGGGGGGCGCGCTGTCCGGGTGCGGCCTTGCCGGAGAAGATCGTGACGAGCTGCTGGGTCCAGCGCGGGAACCGCTCGGCGTAGTCGAGGCGCAGTTGTTCCATGGAAGCCGATATGCGGGCGGGCGAGGGCGTTTCCTGCGGCACGGTGACTCCTTGCGGGTCGGTGGGGCCTTGTCTCTGCCACATGGGTGCGTCAGGCCCCTTCGAGGCGTACGGTCAGCAGCCGGCCGGCCTCGTCCAGGCTCTTGACGACGTTCTCCGGCAGGCTTCCCTCGGCGATCACGTAGCCCAGCCGGTCGTAGGCGTTCTGCGGGGCCCGGACCGGGCGGCCCGGCGCCGCGGTGAGGTGGACCCGCTCCACGCCCGGGACCTCGGCGGCCTCGGCCGCGCCGTCGACGGCGGCGAGCACTCCGTCGCCGTCGGCCGTCAGGAAGCGGATGCCCGCCGTCGTCTCCCGGGTCCCCTGCAGGTCGGGGGCCAGGCCGCAGGCGGCGCGGAGCTGCTGTTCCAGCAGCTCGACGCCGGTGGCCAGCCGGATCAGCTCGGGGATCATGCCGCCGGCCAGGCGGGGGTTGACCTCGACGATCAGGGGGCCCCGGCCGGACATCCGGACCTCGGTGTGCGTGGGGCCGGTCCGTACGCCGAGCGCGGTGAGGGCGGCCGTCACGGCCGCGCGCAGTGCGGTGGCGTCGTCCTCGGCGAGGGGGGCCGGGAAGACGTGCTGGTGCTCCACGAAGTGCGGGCCGCCCGAGACCGTCTTGGCGGTGATGCCGGCGCACACGGGCACGCCGTCCGTGCTGAACATCTCGACGCTGTACTCGGGCCCCTCGACGTACTCCTCGACGAGGGCGGTGCGTGCCGTCGGCAGCCCGCGGACGTTGGTCTCGACCGCCAGCACCCGCTCGGTGTGTGCGCGGGCCTCCTCGTGGGAACGGCACAGGAGCACGTCGTTGGAGCCGGAGTCGTCGGCGGGCTTGACGACGCACGGCAGGCCCACCCGGTCGACGGCCGCGGCGAGTTCGGCGGTGGAGCGGACGGCGGCGAAGCGCGGCTGGACGATGCCCGCGGCGTCGAGGAGGCCGCGTACGGTGGCTTTGTTCCGGCTGTCGGCCATGGCCTGCGGGGGGTTGCCGGGCAGGCCCAGCCAGTCGGCCAGTGCGGCGACGACCGGTACGTAGAAGTCGCTGGTGGTGGTGATGCCGGCGATCTCCCGGCGGGGGAAGCGCTCGCCGATGGCGGCGCGCAGGCCGCGTTCGGTGGCGGTGTCGCAGACCACGATCTCGCAGTCGGCGTCCCGGGCGCCCGCGTACCGTTCGGGGGCGTTCGTCAGCAGCACGGGCTCCAGGCCGAGCCGGCGGGCCAGGTCGAGGGCCAGGACGCCCGTGCCCGAGGTGTTGGCCTCGACGAACAGGAGCTTGCGCGGTCCGGCGGGGCGCTCGCCGAGGGCGGCGTACGACCAGGCGGTGACCTCGGTGCCCGGGCTGACCTCGACGGGGGTGCGGGAGACGGGCTGGTCGGTCACCGCGCGGTCGCTCCAGTAGGCGTCGCTGTAGACGTTGTCGGCGTAGCGGTCGCCCCGGTCGGGGAAGATGCCGACGATCCTGGTGCCGGGGGCGGACCGGCGGGCGACGTCCTGGAGGACGCGGTAGACGGAGCCGGAGGTGTTCCCGGCGAAGATCTGCTGCTCCAGCGCCAGCGCACGGGTCGCGTCGAACGCCTCGTGGTCGTTGAGCCAGTGGATCTCGTCGATGAGGCCGCGGTCCAGGTTCGCCGGTACGAGGCTGTTGCCCAGGCCGCCCTGGAGCCGTCCGGGGTTGTCGGGCTGGTCGAAGACGACGCTGCCCACGCAGTCGACGGCGACCACGCGCAGGTCGGGGAGGAACCGGCGCAGGGCGCGGGCGGAACCGGACAGCGATCCGCCGCTGCCGACCGATCCGACGAGGACGTCGAACGGGCCGAGGTCGTCGATCAGTTCCTCGGCGAGGAAGCGGTAGGCGCCCGGGTTGTCGGGGTTGCTGTACTGGCGGGGCCAGAAGGCGCCCGGCAGGTCGCGGATGAGCGTGGCGAGGCGTTCCAGCCGGGCGCTCTGCCAGCCGGCGCCCGACATGGCCTCCACGACGTGCACGGTGCAGCCCAGGGCGTTCAGCTTGGCGTGGGTGACGGGGTCGATGCGCGGGTCGGTGACGATGTGCACGGGGTGCCCGAGGCGGGCGCCGACGAGGGCGACGCCGAGGGCCATGGTGCCCGAGGAGCTCTCGATGACGGGTGCGCCCTCGGCGAGCTCCCCGGTCCGGCGGGCCTGCAGGATGGTCTGCCGGGCGACGCGGTCCTTCATTCCGTACAGGTTCTGCAGTTCCAGCTTGGCGTAGGCCTCGACCGGATCGGGGAGGTCCAGCGCGAGTCTGACCAGGGGGGTGTGGCCGATGGCGTCGACGATGCTCTGGTAGGGCATGTTCACCTCCGGGGTGAGGAGTGGTCGGGGGCCGGCTGGCCGCTGGAGTGGAACACGGTGGCGCTGCCAGCGAGTTCGGTGGCGCGAGCCCGGGTCTCGGCGATCTTGCGCGCGTACTCCGGGTCGGCGCGGGAGACCAGGACGCCGAGGGCGGTGCCGCTGTGGGCGACGGCGACGCCGAGGGCGTCGACGTCCCGGGAGAGGTCGATCATGCGCTGGAGCAGGCGCTTGGGGCGCAGCCGCTGGTTCATGACGGCGCTGCGGGTGGCCACGCGGCCCACCGACCGCAGGTCGCCGCTGCGCACGGCGTGGCCGATCTCCTCCAGCAGGCCGTCGTACTCGCGGCGTTCGCCCGACGAGAAGTCCTTGGGCCGCCGGTTGAACTCGATGGTGTCGACGACGCCGCCCTCCTCGACGCCGACGACGGACAGGGGGCTGAGCGCGCCGAACCGCTCCCGCAACCGGACCTCGCGGTGGTAGAAGGCGACGACGCCGGGGTACATCACGCCGTCGGTGGGTTCGATCTGGCGCAGGAAGAACTCGATGGCCGCGCAGTCCGCCGTGCGCCCGAGGGCGTCGGCGACCGCCCGGGCGGTGGCGACCAGGTCCGCGGAGGAGCTGGCCAGCCCCTTGCCCTCGGGGAGTTCGCCGCGCAGGTCGAGGTGGCCGCCGCCCGGGACGCCGTACTCGCGCAGCATGAGCTGGACGAGCCGGCGGGAGCGGTGCTTGCGCGGCGGGAACACGGAGACGTCCGTGGCGTCCGGGTCGGCCGCGAAGGCGGCCGCCGCGCCCCGGTCGATGGGCAGGGTCACGAGGAAGTCGAGCTGCTCGGCCGACGTGGCCCCCTGGAGCAGCTCCCCGAAGGTGCCCGGTGCCCGGCCGGTGCCGACCCGCGCCGGGTCGGCGGCCCGGGCGGCCGGGGCCGTGCTGTCGGCGCGGGTCACGGCGAGGCCTCCTCGCGGACCGCCGTGCCGCCGAGGCCGAGGAGGGCGTCGACGCGCTTCAGGCCGGTCTCGACGGTGTCCCGGCGCGTGGCCCAGGCCGTGTCGAGGGACCGGTGCAGGGCGTCCTGGTCGTCGAGCAGGGCGCGCACCCGGTCGGGGTGGGCCGATCCGTCGGACGTCTTGCGGTACAGCTCGCCGTCCCCCTGGAAGGCCGTCGCGAGCAGGTCCTCGGGGGCCCGGAGGGTGAAGCCCTGCTCGGCCGCCGCGGTCCGCAGCAGTTCCGGTGCGCACCGGCGGGGCGGGAGGCCGGCGGCGTCGGCCGCGACGACGTAACGGCCGGCGATGACCTGGGCCTTGCGCCACGGCACCGACTCCCGGAGGGTCAGCTCGTTGGCGAGGGTGAATCCGCCGAGGAACTCCCGGTCGACGGCCTCGCGCATCCGCTCGGCGTCGAAGTCGAGGTTCTCGACCACCGCGGTGAACAGCCGCAGCGTGGTGCCGAGGGTGGTGAACATCGGCAGCAGGTTGGCTCCGGCCTCCTTCGAGACCTCGACCATGTTGCTGAAGGGCGTGGCGCGTTGGGCGAGGAGCATGTCGAAGTAGTAGGCGCTCAGGTGCGCGGACTTGCCCCGGATCCGTTCCAGGACGGGGTAGTTCTTCTTCTGCGGCATGGCCGACGAGATGCCGGACAGTTCGTCGGGCAGCACGATGAAGCCGTACGGGCCGCTGCCCCAGGTCATCAGGTCGCTGATGAACCGGCTCAACGAGGATCCGAGGAGGGATAGTTCGGCGGCGGTCTCCAGGACCCAGGCCCGCGAGGCCACGCCGGTCAGCGCGTGCGGCTGGGGGGCCACGCACCCGAGCAGCCCGGCCATCGCGTCGCGGTCCCAGGGCAGGTCCTGTCCCGTCATGGC
The DNA here is from genome assembly GCF_055587105.1 of Streptomyces sp. NPDC048461. Classification (NCBI taxonomy): domain Bacteria; kingdom Bacillati; phylum Actinomycetota; class Actinomycetes; order Kitasatosporales; family Streptomycetaceae; genus Streptomyces; species Streptomyces sp. NPDC048461. Next base: position 172,162 of record NZ_JBVJGW010000013.1, read on the forward strand.
GCCGGAGCCGAGCGGGCAGAGGTTGATCCCGTCGTACGTGGACAGCAGCCGGCCCAGGGTGTGCAGCATCTGCTGGGAGACGGCCGCCAGGTAGAAGCCGGGGGTGATGGTCTGGGCCGCCTGGAGGTGGGTCTGCCCGACCATCGGCAGGTCGGCGGTGCGTGCGGCGAGCCGGTGTACGGCGCGGGTGAAGGTGAGGAGGGCGCGGGCTCCGTCGTGCAGCAGCCCCCGCCCGAAGAGGAGTTGGGCGGTCGCCTGCATGTCGTTGCGGCTGCGGTCGACGTGCCAGGCGGTGACGGGCCGGCTCAGGCCCTGTTCGACGTACTGCTCCAGGGCGAACGCGATGTCGGACATGTTGGTCCGCGCGTCTGCGGTGATGCGGTCGCGGGTCGCGCGGTGCAGCAGCCGGCCTATCTCGGCGGCCTGCGGCTCCGTGATCAGGCCCATGCGGCGGTACTCGATCGCGAAGACCTTCTCGATCGTGGTGTACCAGGGCAGGAGGTGCTCGGCCTCGTAGCGGAACTGGGGCTCCAGCACCTCCTCGTGGAGCAGCAGGCTGGGGGTGCCGCTGATTCTGCCCGTGAGCCGGGCGGCCTCTCCCACCGGCGCCTGGTCGTGGGAAGGACTCATGTCTTCTCTCCGGTTTCTCAGGTGGGGGTTCCCGTTCGGGCGGTCGGACAGGATCCCCTGCCGCCGGGCGGGGCGGCGGGCTCCGCGGAGCCCGCCGCCCCGTGCGTTCAGCTGGTGCGCTCCAGGGCGGCCAGGTCCTGGCGGACCGTCTCGGCGAGGAGTTCCGGGCGGCTGGTGTTGAGGTAGTGGCCGCCGTGGTCGGTGACGACGAGGCGGCACTGCGGCACGAACCGCTCCCAGTTGCCGACGGCCGCGGTGTGGTCGCCCATCAGTGCGTCGTCGGTGGACAGGACCACGGTGGCGGGCGCCTTGAGGGCGGCGCGGCCGGGGTCCGAGAGCGCGAGGTGGAACCCGTGGGTGGCCTCGACCGTGTCGTAGCGGAACGACCTGGCGAGGTCGGTGCGCTCGGTCGCGGACAGCCGGTGGACCTCGTCGAGTCCGGTGTTGTCCGCCATCCAGTCCATGATCTCCTGCTCGCTCATGTGCACCACCTCGTTGGCGGCGTGGTCGGCCGGGTCCGTGGACCGCAGCAGCTTCGCCACGATCAGCAGCCGCCCGACGGGGTGGCCCTGCGCCTCCAGGGTCCGGATGAGGTGCATCGCCAGCGAGGCGCCGGCGCAGTGGCCCAGGACCAGCACGGGCCGGCCGGCGGCCTCCCGGGCCACCTCGTCGGCGAGCTGCTCGGCGAGGACGTCCACGGCGACCATCGGGCGGTCGTCGCCGACCGTGCGGCCCGGCAGTTCGGTCCCCATGACCCGGGCGGCGACGCCGTCGTCGGCGAGCTGCCGGGCCAGCGGCACGTAGCTGACCGCGCTGCCGCCCGCGAAGGGGATGCAGACGAGGAGGGCGTCGGTGGTGTCGAGGCGCGCACCGGCGGCCGCGGTGAGGTCGACCAGCAGGTCGCGGCGCGCGCCGTCGCGCTGGGAGAAGCTCGCCGCGATCAGTCGCGCGGTGGGCCGGACCAGCAGGTCGCGCAGGGCGATGCGGCCCTGGGAGGTGGCCGCGACCTTCATCGCGGCGATCGAGTGGCCGCCGATCTCGAAGAAGTTGTCGGTGACCCCGATCTCGGAGGGGTCCGCGCCCAGCACGGAGGCGAACAGGTCGCGGACGAACTCCTCGTCCGGGGTGGCGGGCTGCTCGCGCTCGGCGTCGCGCTCGGTGCTCAGCGGCCGGGCGGCCAGCACCTTGCGGTCGGTCTTCCCGTTGGAGTTCAGCGGGAAGGCGTCGAGGTGCACGAGGATCTCGGGGTGCATGTAGTCCGGGATGATCTCGGCGAGCTGCCGCTTGAACTCGGTGCGGTCGGGTTCGGCGGAGCCCGTGTAGAAGGTCACCAGCCGCTTCTCGCCGGCGACCTCGCGGGCCAGGGTCACCGCGGTCTCGACGCCGGGCAGCCGGTTGACCGCTCCGTCCACCTCGGAGAGCTCGATGCGGTACCCGCGGATCTTCACCTGGCCGTCGCGGCGGCCGGCGCAGTCGAGCAGCCCGCCGGGGAGCCACCGGCCGACGTCGCCGGTGCGGTACATCAGGGCCGACCGTCCGTCGAGCGTGTTGGGCTCGAACGCCGCGGCGGTGCGCTCGGGATCGTTGACGTATCCCAGGCCGACACCGGCGCCGGTCACGCAGATCTCGCCGTAGCTGCCGAGGGGGCGCGGACGGCCGTCGGTGCCCACGACGTGCAGGCTCGTGTTGACGATGGGCCGGCCGATCGGGACCCGGACCCCGTCGAAACCGCTGTCCATGAAGTGGTGGGTGACGTCGTCGGAGCACTCGGTCGGACCGTAGGCGTTGATCACCGGGATCGGGTAGCTCGCGAACCAGCGCCGGGTCAGGGCGGGCGGCAGCGTCTCGCCGTTGATGATGTTGAAGCGCAGGGCCGGCAGCGGCGCGGGGCGCTGCTCGACCTCCGTGAGCAGCGCGTCGGTGTACGAGGGCACCGTCTCCAGGATGGTGATGCCGTCCTCGGCCAGCGCGGTGAGGAAGACCGGCAGGTCCACGACGGTGTCGTGGTCGTAGATGACGGTGCGTCCGCCGACCAGCCAGACGACGAGCAGCTGCCAGACGGAGATATCGAAGCACTGGGTGCTGAGCTGGGCGACCCGGTCCTCGGCGGTCAGCTTGAGGTCGACGACCTTGGACAGCAGGTGGTTGAGCATGCCGGAGTGGCGCACCGTGGCGCCCTTGGGGTCGCCGGTGGATCCGGAGGTGAAGATGATGTAGGCGGTGTCCCCGGGCGCCGGCCGGGCGGGGAGCGCGGCCGCGGCGCCCTCGCCGGCAGCCCGGAGCGTCACCACGGTCAGTCCGTCGACGCGCTCGCGCAGGTCGGCGCCGATCCCCGGGGCGTCCCCGGCCTCGGCGACCAGGAAGCGCGAGCCGCTGCGCCGCAGCACGGCGGCGATCCGCTCGGCCGGGAAGCCGCGGTCCTGCGGGAGGTAGACCGCGCCGATCTTGAGCAGGGCCAGCATCGTGAGCGACCAGTCGATGCCCCGCGGCAGCACGGTGGTGACCACGTCGCCGGGGGTCACGCCGGCCTCCAGCAGCTGCGCCGCGTACCGGTCGGAGGCGAGGTCGAGGGCGGCGTAGTCGAGCTGCTCGGACCCGTGCTCCAGGGCGATCGCGGCCGGGGTCCGGCGGACCTGCTCGGCGAAGGCGTCGAGGAAGGTGCCGTCCGGCAGCGGGTACGCGGGTCCCTCGGACATCGACGCCAGCAGGGCCTGCTCGCGGGCTCCGATGAGCGGGGTCGCCGTCCGGTCCGCCGCCGGGTCGGACACCAGGGCCCGCAGGGCGTCGAGGTAGTAGCCGCCGACGCGCTCGACCTGCTCGGCCTCGTAGACCGCGTGGTGGAAGTGCAGGCTCAGCAGCACCTCGTCGCTGACCGCGTCCTGGGAGAACTCGGCACGGAAGGGGAACTCGCTCTGCACGTTGACGATCGAGCGCACCAGCTCGAAGCCGTCACGGGCGGTGAGGTCCTTGAGCACGTGGAAGTGCGTGAAGTTGAAGACGGTCTCGAACAGCGTCTCGCGGCTGCCGACGGCGCGCTTGATCTCGGCCATCGGGAACCGCCGGTGCGGCAGCAGGCCCGCCTCGGCCGCGTAGACGGCGTGGACCAGGTCCTCCCAGCTCGTGCCGAGGTCGCGGACGCGGAACGGCAGGGTGTTGAGGAACAGCCCGGCGATGTCCTGTCCGCCCTCGACCTCCGGGCGGCCCGAGTGCTCGTATCCGGTGATGACGTCCGAGGTGCCGGCGACGAAGGCCAGTACGCCGACGTGGGCGGCCAGCAGCACCGCCTTCACCGGGACCCGCAGGGCGCGGGCGGTCGCGAGGACGGCGTCCGAGAGGTCCTCGGGGAAGACGACGTCGTGGATGCCCACGCCGGTGCGCAGGGGGTCCGGCTCGGTGTACGGGGTGATCCGGGTGCTCTCGGCGCCGTCCATCACCTCCAGCCAGAACCCGCGCTGCTCGGGCGAGGCGACGGCGGCCTGTTCCAGGGCCACGTACTGGCGGTGCGACATGACCTGCCGGGAGCCGCCGTGCGGCTCCTCGCCGTCCAGGACCGCGAAGTACGCGGAAAAGACGTCGCGGTGGACGGTGTTGACGCTCCAGCCGTCCAGCGCTGCGTCGTGGTAGCTCAGCGAGTACTGGTACTCGTCGTCGGACAGCAGGTGGAGGTGCACCCGGACCAGGTCGGTGCTGCCGTAGTGGAAGCCGCCGCGGAGTTCGAGCTCGGCGTACCGGCGCAGGTCCTCCTCCTGCTCCCCCGCCGACCGGCCGCGCAGGTCGAAGACGCGCAGCGGGGTCGGGGCGCTCGCGTGGACCAGCTGCAGCGGGGTGCTGAAGCCGTTCAGGTGGAAGGAGGTGCGCAGCAGGGAGTGCCGGCGCACGACCGAGGCGACCGCCCGCTCGAAGAGGTCGGTGTCGACGGTGCCGCGGATCCGGTAGCTGAGGATGTCGTGGTACATCCCCTCGGTGCCGCCGCGCAGGGCCTCGTAGATCAGGCCGACCTGGAGCTGCGACATGGGGTAGGCGTCGACGATGTCCGCGGGGAGCAGCGCCCGGTCCTCCGCGGCGACCAGCGCGAAGGGCTCGACGTCGGGCTCCGGCGCGTCGGGCCGGGCGGCGACGACGCGGTCGGCGAGCTCCGCGATGGTGGGGTGGCCGAAGAGCTCCTGGAAGGTGAAGTCCAGACCGGCGGCCCGGGAGCGGGCGAGCACGGTGATGAACTTGATGGAGTCCCCGCCGAGGGAGAAGAAGTTGTCGTCCACGCCGACCGTGTCGAGGCCGAGGACCTCGGCCCAGATTCCGGCGAGCTGCTGCTCGACCGGTGTCCGCGGGGCCCGGTGGGCGGCGACGGGTCCCCCGTCGAGCTGCGGCGCCGGCAGCCCGGAGACGTCGCGCTTGCCGTTGTGGCTGGTGGGGATCGCGGGGACCTCGATGAGGTGCTGCGGGACCATGTACGAGGGGAGTTCGGCCTCCAGGGCGGCGCGCAGGACGGTCGCGTCGAAGCCGTCTCCGGTGACGACGTAGGCCACCAGGAGGCTGTCGCCCGCGTCGGTGGGCCGCGCGACGACCGCGCTCTGGAGCACTCCGGCGGTCCGCTGGGCGACGTGTTCGATCTCGCCGAGTTCGATGCGGTAGCCGCGGATCTTCACCTGGGTGTCGAGGCGACCGAGGTACTCCACGGTGCCGTCGGCGAGCCACCGGGCCAGGTCGCCGGTGCGGTAGCGGCGCTCGCCGTCCTCGCCCGTGACGAAGCGCTCGGCGGTGAGCTCGGGGGCGTGCAGGTAGCCGCGCGCGAGTCCGGTGCCGGCGATGCACAGCTCGCCGGGGGTGCCGATCGGGGCGTGGTCGCCGGACCGGGTCCTGACGCTGAGGCGGATGTTGCTGATCGGGCGGCCGATCGGCACGGACCGGGTGGTGTCGAGGCCGGCGCAGGGCTGGTGGGTGACGTCCACGGCGGCTTCGGTGGGGCCGTAGAGGTTGACGAGCTCGCGCCCGCCGCCCAGGAGCTCGTCGAACTGCCGGACCTGGTCGACGGCGAGGGCCTCGCCGCTCGCGAAGATCCGGCGGACGCGGGAGAGCCGTTCCCGCTCGCCCGTCGCGCCGACGAAGCCGAGGAAGGCGTGGAGCATCGAGGGGACGAAGTGCAGGGTGGTGGCCCCGGTCTCCTCGATCCGGCGGATGATCCGCTCCGGGTCGCGCTCGTCGCCGTTGGGCAGGGTGGCGACCGCCGCACCGGCGAGGGACCACCAGAAGATCTCCCAGACGGACACGTCGAAGGTGAACGGCGTCTTGTGGAGGATCACGTCGCCCTCGTGCAGCGGGTACGCGCTCTGCATCCACCAGAGGCGGTTGACGATCGCCCGGTGCTCCACCATCACGCCCTTGGGGCGGCCGGTCGACCCCGAGGTGTAGATGACGTACGCGACGTCGTCGGGGCCGGTGACGGGCTCCAGGTCCCCGTCGGGCTGCGCGGCGACGGCGGGGTCGTCGAGCAGCAGCACCCTCTGCTCCCCGGCGACGGCGGCCGTGTCCGGGGTGGCGACGACGAGGGCCGCGCGGCTGTGCTCCAGCAGGTACGCGATCCGGTTGGCCGGCAGCGTCGGGTCGACCGGCAGGTAGGCGCCGCCGGCCTTGAGGACGGCGAAGATGGCCGTCAGGAGCTCGGTGGAGCGCGGGACGCACACGGCGACCGGGCTGCCCGGCTCCACCCCGGAGGCGCGCAGGGTGCGGGCGAGGCGGTTCGCGGCGGCGTTGAGCGCGCCGTACGTGGTGCCGTCGTCGACGACGGCGACGCGGTCCGGCTCGGCGGCGGCGCGTTCCTCCAGGAAGCCGTGCAGGAGGCGGTGGTCGGGGAAGGGCGCGGCGGTGTCGTTGAACGCCCCCTCGATCCTCGCCAGTTCGGCGGCGTCCGGGCGGAGCAGGGGTCCGACGGCGAGCGCGGGGTCGCCGACCAGGCCGGCGAGCGCACGGGCGTACGCGACGGCGAGGCGGTGGCCGGTCGCGGCGGTGAAGTGGGCCGGGTCGTAGTCGAGTTCGACGCGGGGTGCGAGGCCGTCGGCCGGCAGGTGGAGGTCGAAGAGCAGCGGGCTCCCGGTGGCGCGGGCGTCCTCGGCGGTGAGCGCTCCGTCGAGCGAGACGACGAGGTCGCTCGGTCGGGCGTCGAGCTGGTCGAGCAGCTGCCGGACGGGGATGTCCAGGTTGGCCGAGGCGGCCAGGTAGGCCGCGCGGACGGTGGTGAGCAGCTCGCGGCCGGACTCCTCACCGGTCACGGCGAGGCTCAGCGGGACGGTGCGGTCGAGGCCTCGGACCGCGTCCCGGTCCCGGTCCCGGTCTTGATCCTGGCCCTGGTCCTGGTCTTGGTCCTGGTCCGTCCGCAGGGGGGCGGGAGCGAAGACGGTGACGGAGGGGAGGTCGGTGCTGCGGGCCGCGAGGAGCGCGAGGGCGCTCGCGCCGATGACGGCCTTCAGGACGGCGTCGCCCTGGGTGATCCGGGCGACGGCCCGCGCGGTGTCGGGGTCCAGGGCGACCGTGATGCGCTCGGCGGGCGGGGCGCCGTGGTGGGCGTGGTCGCGTATGAGCACGGTGGGCTCGGCCCAGGCGCTCTGCTGCGCGTCCCAGAACTCGGCCTGTGCGGGGTGGGCGGTACGGGCCTGCTGCAGGTGGAAGATGCTCATCTCGAAAGTTCCGGTCTCGACCGGGGGCACGGCTGGGGGCGGCCCAGCCCGCCCCGCTGCTGCGGATGGGGAAGGGTGGAGAAATGGCCCGGCGGGGCCCCGGTGGCGGCGCGGGGCCCTCAGCGCGGACTGCTGCCGATCTCTCGGTCCGGTGCGTCCTCGCACGACGCCTCGGCGGACTGCGAGCCCGCGCCCTGCGGCGCGGTCGGCTGTGGCCGCGGTGGCGGCTGGGCCGGGTCCGGCTCCGCCGCCTTCGGGTCGGGGGCGGGGACGACGCGCGCCTTGCTCTCCAGGAAGGCCGCCACCGAGGTACCGACGAGCGTGGCGAGGAACAGGCCGCTCTGGTACGGCAGATGGCTGAGCAGGAGGCCGCCGGCGCCCGCGATGAGCCCGATGAACAGCGCGCGGCGGGTGGTGAAGGAGGAGACGACCAGCCCGATGTACGAGGCGTAGACCGCGAAGTCCAGGCCCCACGAGCTGAGGTCGGCGAGGGTCTGGCCGAAGATCCAGCCGCAGAGCGTGGCGAGGTTCCAGGCGACGTAGATGGCGACGGCGTTGCTCAGCACGTACCAGCGCCGGTTGTCCTGCTCGGGCGCGGGTTCGCCGAACCGCTTGGCCGCGAGGGCGTAGACGGCGTCGGTCATGCCGAAGGCGATGGCCGCGCGCCAGAACACGGGCATGGGCCGTACGTACGGCGAGAGCGCGGCGGAGTAGAAGACGTGCCGCAGGTTGATCAGCAGGACCGTCATGACGGTCAGCGGCCAGGCGGCACCCGAGGTGATCATGCCGAGGCCGATCATCTGGGCGGAACCGGAGTTGACCACCAGGCTCATCAGCATGGTGTTGACCACGTCCAGGCCCTGCGCCTCGGCGAGCGCGCCGAACAGCAGGCCGAACGGCACCGCGCCGATGATGACGGGGACGGCGGCCAGGGCGCCTTGCAGTGCCTCACCCCCGCGGCTGTGTCGGGGCAACATCAATTCGACCTCGTTCCGGAGGGAGGGCGGAGCTGGTTCACAGCGCGAACTTGGTGACCATGAAGCCGGCCATGGCGACCGCGAACACCAGGAAGAAGGCGTCCCGCTTGAAGGCACCCACCGTGAACCCGCAGACGGCCCCCACCAGGTACGGGGCGACCGTCTTCGGGTCGCCGGCCTCCCCGGCCAGCACCACCGACGGGACGATGATCGCCATCAGCACCGCCGGCATCACGTAGGGCAGGGTGCTGCGGATCCGGGTGGGCAGGTGCTCGGGGCCGATCGGTCCGAAGAGTGCGTAGCGGACGGCGAACGTCACCGCCCCGCAGAGGATGATGGTCAAGGGGGTCATCAGAATCTCGCCTTGGTCAGAAGGAGAAGTCGGCGGCCTCGAGGACCCGCCCGGGTCCTTCGGCCGCCTCCGGCAGGACCGGAGCGTGCGGGTCGAGCGACAGTTCGCGGAGCGCGTCGAGGACGCGGTCCAGCAGGAAGGCGGCGGAGGCCCGTTCGAACAGGGCCGTGGAGTACTCCAGTTCCAGCGTGAAGCGGTCCGGCTTCTGCCAGGCCTGGAGGTTGAGGTCGAAGCGGCAGGTCCCCGGGTGCGGCAGTGAGAGCGTCGCTCTGCGGCCGTGCTTGCGGAAGCTGTGGAAGTCGATGTCCTGCAGGGCGAAGAACACGTCGAACAGGGCGTTGCGGCTCAAGTCCCGCGGCAGGTCCAGCCGTTGCACGAGGTCGACGAACGGGTACTCCTGGTGGTCCAGGGCGTCCCGGTGCTCCGCCCCCAGGTCCCGCAGCAGGTCGACCAGGCCGGCGCCCGTGCGCGGTCGGGCGCGCAGGACCACCGTGTTGACGAACATGCCGACCACGGATTCGAGGTCCGGGTGCGGCCGGCCGCCCATGGGGCTCCCGACGGCGATGTCCCGCTGCCCGCTCAGCCGGGCGAGCGCCGCGGTCCAGGCGGTCAGCAGCACGGCGAAGGGGGTCAGCGACTCCCGGGCTGCCACCGCCCGTACGTGGGCGGTGTCCTCGGGAGACAGGTCCACCGTCACCACGGCGCCCGCCGTCGACCGCAGCGCGGGGCGCGGCCGGTCCGTCGGCAGGTCCAGCGGCGGTACCGGGTCGGCGAACTTGGCCAGCCAGTACCGTTCGGCCTCCTCCGCCTCCGGGGCGCGGGTGCGGGCGTCGGCCCATTCGGCCGCGGCGGCGTAGTCCACCGCCGGGGCGTCCGGTTCGAAGCCCGCGTAGAGCTCGAAGAGCTCGTCCACCAGGAGCCGCAGCGAGATCCCGTCGAAGACGATGTGGTGGACGTCGAGGTGGAGCACGTCCTCGCCGGAGGGATGCCGTTCGAGGAGTGCCCGCAGCAGGGGCGGTTCGCCGAGGTCGAAGGGCCTGACCCAGTCGGGGGCCGCGCCGTCGACGATGGTGAGTTCGGCGGTCGCGGTGTCCTCCGCCCGCCGTACGACGCCTCCGGCCTCCGTCGTGAACCGGCTCCGCAGGGCGTCGTGCCGGGCGATCAGCCGGTCGAGCGTCGCGCGCAGGCGGTCGGGATCGAGCGGGCCCCCCGCTTCCACCCGGACCGGGATGTTGTAGACGAGGCTGTCCGGATCGAGCTGCCAGAGCGCGTGGAGGGCCCGCTGCTGCGGGTGGAGCACGCCGCTTCCGCCGGCGGCCGGGATCGGCGCCAGCCCGGTGGCGGCCGCCCCCGCGACCGCACGGGCCATGGCGCCGAGGGTCCGGGCGGCGAAGAGGTCGCCGAAGCCGAGCCGTACGCCGGGGTCCCGGGCGAGGCGGCCGATGAGGGCTCCGGTGGCGATGGAGTTCCCGCCGAGTTCGTAGAAGTCGTCGTCGAGGCCGAACGCTTCCGCATCCAGGCCCAGTACGTCGGCCCAGTGACGGGCCAGTGTCAGCTCGTCGGGGGTGGCCGGGGCCGCTCCGGCACCGCTCCGCAGGGGCGGCGGGGGCAGGAGCGAGCGGTCGACCTTGCCGTTGGCGTTCAGGGGCAGCCGGTCCACCGGTACCAGGTGGGCCGGGCACATGTACGACGGGAGCCGCCTGCGCAGCACGTCCAGGACGGCCTGCCGGTCGTGCCCGGGGGCGAGCACGACGTGGCTGACGAGCTGTTTGGCGCCGCCGGGGCCGACGTCGACGCCGGTGTGGCTGTCGGTGAGACCGGGGATCTCCAGCAGCGCGTTGTCGATGTCGCCGAGTTCGATGCGGTGTCCGCGGATCTTGACCTGGCTGTCCGTCCGGCCGTGGAAGGAGAGGACGCCGTGGGCGTCGCTGCTCACGAGGTCGCCCGTGCGGTAGTGGCGCACGCCGTCCACCAGGACGAACTTCTCGGCCGTCAGCTCGGGGTTGCCGAGGTAGCCCCGGGCCAGGCCGGTGCCCGCCGTGTAGAGCTCGCCGATCTCCCCGGCGGGAACCGCCCTGCGGTCGGCGTCGAGGACGGCGACGGTCGTCCCGCTGATGGGGCGGCCGATCGGGATGGACGTCTCGTAGGTCCGCTCGACGGGGAAGACGGTGGTGAAGGTGGTGTTCTCGGTGGGGCCGTAGCCGTTCAGCACGCGCAGGGCCGGATGGGTCCGGCGCACGAGGTTGACGTGCCGGCAGGAGAGCACGTCACCGCCGATCAGGAGGGTCCGCAGTCCGGCGAAGAGGCTGACGTCCTCGTCCACGAGCTGGTTGAACAGCGGGGAGGTGAGCCACAGGACGGTGGTGCCCGCGTCCTGCAGGGCCGCCTTGAGGAGCGCGGGCGTCAGCAGCACGTCCTGGTCGACGATCTGGAGGGCGGCGCCGTTGAGCAGCGCTCCCCAGACCTCGAAGGTGGCGGCGTCGAATTCGAGGGCGCCGGTCTGCAGGAACCGCTCGTCCGCGGAGAACGCGAAGTAGTCCGCGTCCCGTACCAGGCGTACGACACCGGCGTGCTCGACCATGACGCCCTTGGGGCGGCCGGTGCTGCCCGAGGTGTACATCACGTAGGCCAGCGGCGACCCGGAGGCACCGGCGGGCCGGTGGGGCGCAGTACGGGGCGCGGAGACGGGCGGGGCCGGAGCGGGCGGGACGGGGGCCGGAGCGGGCGGGACCGGGGAGTCGAGCTCGCCGAGTTCACGGACGGCGGTTCCGTCCGGCGCGACCCGCGCCAGGGACTCCCGCAGGCCGGTGCCGCACAGCACGACGGGGGCCCGAGAGTCCCCGAGGATGCGCGCGATGCGCTCTTCGGGATAGGCGGGGCTCACGGGCAGGTAGGCGGCTCCGGCCAGCACGGTCCCGAGCATGGCGACGACGGCGTCGGCGGAGCGGTGGAAGGCGATGGCGACGAGCGTCTCCTCGCCGACGCCGAGCGCGGCGAGACCGTCGGCCACCGCGGCTGCACGCGCGTGGAGTTGGCGGTAGGTGAGCCGTTCGGCGCCGTGGGCGAGGGCCGGCGAATCCGGAGTGCGCTCGGCCTGCGCGGTGAACAACTCGTCAAGCCGGGCCGGAGAGTTCGATGTGGTGGGCATTCTCGACTCCTTACCCCTGGGCGAATTCGGCGACGGGGGCGGCGACTTCCCGCAGCGGCTCGAACGTTCCGATGTCGCCGTAGTGCATGCGGACCCAGCCCTCGTCGTAGACGGTGTCGAGGTACCGCTCACCGAAGTCCGGAGATATGGCGACCGCGCGGGCGTCGGGGCGCTCGGTGCGGAGCCGCTGCCAGGCGCCGTGGAGCACGGTGCCGGTCGAGCCGCCGAAGAGGAAGCCCCGGCCGGCGAGGAAGCGGCACATCCGGATCGTGTCCGCCTCGTCGACCATCACGACTTCGTCGATGACGCGCCGGTCGGCGATGGCGGGCGGCTGGCTCGACCCCAGTCCGGGGATGAGCCTGCGTCCGGGCGGGCCGCCGAAGGTGATGGACCCGGTGCTGTCGACGGCGACCACCCGGGCGGGGTGGCCGATCGCCTTGAGGTAGCGGGCACAGCCCACGAGGGTCCCGGTGGTGCCGGCGCCGACGAACAGGAACTCCAGGTCCGGGTAGTTCCGGATGATCGCCGGGCCGGTGGTGTCGTAGTGGGCGCGCCAGTTGTTCTCGTTGGAGTACTGGTTGAGCCAGACGAGGTCCGGGTCGGCGGCGCAGGCGTCCTGGACGTACCGGATCCTGCTGCCCAGGAAGCCGCCGTTCTCGTCCGGGTCCGAGACCAGGACGACCTCGGCGCCGAGCGAGCGCATGAGGTGGACGTTCCGCTCGTTGCACCGGATGTCGGTGACACAGACGAACCGGTACCCCCGGTCGGCGGCGATCGCGCTGACGGCAATGCCGAGGCTGCCGGAAGAGGACTCGATGATCGTGGAACCCGGCTTCAGCCTGCCGTCTCGTTCGGCCGCCGATATCATCGCAGCCGCCGCTTTGGCTTTGACCGATCCGAAGAAATTGAATCCTTCACACTTCAGCGAAAGATTGTGCCCCAGAGCGGGGTGAAGGTCGACGAATATCTCATCGAGAATGAGGTCCTGCGGTGCCCTGACCTCAACGCCGGAATAGCTCTGATGAGCCTGTGAAATCATAAAGTGATTCCTAAAGATATCCACCGATATCACTCGGCAGACGACAGTCCTGCGCCATTATTCGAGGAAAACCACTACCGGAATGCAATGACGGGGTAAAACCAGCCTGATGGCCGATCGCGGGTGCTGCGATGCGGATGAGCGCACCGAGCCATGACGGTCGCGGGCCACGTGGAGAGACGGTAGCGGACACAAGACGCAAAGGCCAGCGCACACTATTGGAGGAATCTCCAATGAGGGGAGGGTCACACTCGCGACCCCAAATGCCGGAGATCCTGGCTTTGAGATCTTTGGGAACGCTTGTGCCGCTATGCCGCCGGAGAGAACGCGCAGGTGCGGCTTGAAATCACCCCCCGCACACAGGGGCCCAGGCCGGGGCATCTGCGGCAGATCGACCGCCGGCGCGACCGGTCTACGCGAGTAGTTTCATGGGGAAACTAATGGCAAAACGGACTTCCGTGACGAATAATTCAAAAAGATCTTACGGTCGCACCGCGCACCGGGTGGCGAATACGAGCCACCGCCCGTCTCATTTTCGGCGGCGTGAATTGAGCGCCCCTTCGCTCGTCTGAGAACGCCGTGTTTCCTATCGGAACCGTATGTTCCGAGTCAATGAATCCCCGCCTCGCCCGCGCGGCGGGGAGCCCGTCTCAGGCGACGCGCGCGTCCGCCCTCCGGTCCGATTGCGCGCGTCGGTACGCGGCGGTGCGGGGCGGTGAGGGCGGTGCGCGGACGGCGGCCCACCCGCGGAGCACGTCGAGCCGGGGAGAGCGCGTCGAGCCGGGCGGCCGGGAAAAGCCATTGCCCCGCGATCCCGCGCCGGGAGAGGCTCGCCACCATGGCACAGAGCACCGGACCCGCCCCGCACGCATCCCGCACACCGCACGGAGTCGGCGACCTCTTCTCCGCCGACGGCCGCCTCATCGCGATTCCCCGCAAGGTCGCGCGCCGCCAACAGGTGCTGACGCACCTCGCGGAGACCCTCTTCGCGGTCGGACGGGAGTACACGGAGCCGGAGGTGAACGACGCCCTGCGCACCGTGCACGATGACTGCCCGGCACTCCGGCGCTACCTCATCAACGCGGGCCTGCTCACCCGGACCCGCGACGGCGGCAGCTACCGCCGGGCAGCCTAGGCCGTCTCTTCGGAACTTGCCGGGCCCTCGGCGGCCACTCGCCGCGGCGCCCTCGGGAGTGATGCCCGGACCACCGGTCCGGGCATCTCCGTGTCTGCGGGCCGGACACGCACGTCCGGCGCGCCGTGCCCCGGGCGCCGGGCGCCGGGCGCCGGGTGCCGGACAGCGGCGCCGGCACCGGCGGGCCGCCGGGCGTTCAACACGTTCAACAGGCTGCCCCGGCCCGTCCCGTTGCCCCGCAGGGGCCGGCGGGGTTGACAGTGACGGGATCGGTCCGCCGGTCCGGGCGCGCCACCGGCGTCAGCGGGACGCCTGGACAGCGGTACCGAATTCAACCTTTAGGGCGACACACCGATGGCCCAGCGGCCGTAACGTTTCTTCCTTCGCGCCCCTGAACTGCACCGATGGCGCCGCGCCGCGCGCCCCGCACATCCGTTCCCTCGTGCAGCCGCACCGCCCGTGATCTTGACCCGCCCTACAGTCGTGCCGCTCCCCCAAGATCACTCCTGAGAGACGTGCGTGACTTCCCCCTTGCCTTGCGCAGAAGACCAGTTGGCACCCTTCCTCACCCGGCCGGCACCGTCGGCGGCGGTGTTGGAGGGCATCGCCGGGTACGTCCCCGCGGGTGTGGTCGCCAACGCCGGACTCCCCTCCGCCTGGGGCATCGACGACGCCTGGGTGCACCGCCGTACCGGCATCCGCGAGCGGCGGCGGGCCGGACCCGGCGTCTCCACCGGCGACCTCGCCCTCGAAGCGGGCCGCCGGGCCCTGACCGTGGCGGGCGGCGCCCCCGTGGACACGGTGCTCGTCGCCACCTCCACCCCGGACCGGCCGATGCCCGCCATGGCTCCTCGACTGGCGACCCGGCTCGGCCTCGGCGGCGCGGCGGCCTGGGACGTCAGCGCCGCGTGCAGTGGCTTCGTGTACGGGCTGGCGACGGCCGCCGGAGCGCTGCTCTCCGGGTGCGCGGACCGGGTCCTGCTCGTCGCGGCCGAGGTGTACTCCACCCTCCTCGACCCCGACGACCGCTCCGCCGGCATCGTCTTCGGCGACGGCGCCGGGGCCGTGGTCCTGCGCCGCGGCCGGCTGGGCGAGCCCGGCAGCGTCCTCGCCTTCGACCTCGGCAGCGACGGCGCGGGTGACGAGCTGATCGAGGTCCGCGGGGGCGGCGCACGGGAGCGGGCGGCGCCGGCCGCCTACGGACCCGGCGACCTGTACTTCCGCATGCGGGGCCGTGAGGTCTTCCAGCACGCCGTGACCCGCATGACCCAGTCCTCCCGGACCGTCCTCAAGCACGCGGGCTGGTCGCCCGAGGACGTGGACCGCTTCTGCGCCCACCAGGCGAACGCCCGCATCCTGACCGCCGTCGGCGAGCGGGTCCCGATCCCGGGGCCGCGCCACGTGACCAACATCGAGCGGGTCGGCAACACCGGCGCCGCCTCCATCCCCCTCGCCCTCGCCGACGCCGCCTCCCGCGGTGAACTCCACTGCGGTGAGCGGGTGTTGCTCACGACCTTCGGTGCCGGACTCACCTGGGGGTCGGCGGCCGTCCTCTGGCCGGAGCTCGGCCGCCCGGTCCCCGGCGTCGAGCCGGCCTCCTGAGCGCCCGCACGACCGACCCCGCACGACACCACCCCGACACCACCCCGTCACGACCTCTCCCTCCCTCTCCTCCCCCCTCCTCACCGTCCCGGAAGGACGTACCGCCATGCCCCCTGTCCAGACCGTCGTCACCGCCGTACTCACCGAGAAGTTCGAGGTGGCCCCGGAGAGCGTCCTGCCCGACGCCACTCTCGAAAGCCTCGACCTGGACTCCCTCGCCCTCGCCGAACTCGCCCTCGCGCTCCAGGAGGAGCTCGGCGTCAAGGTCGAGGAGCACGAGGCCGCCAAGCGCACCACCATCGGCGAGCTCGTGGCCGCGCTCCACGCCAAGCGGGCCGAACGGGACGCCCTGTGACCGCTGTTCCGCGTCAGGGCGCCGTCACCGTCACCGGCCTGGGCATGATCACCCCGGCCGGTGCGGGGCGGGAGGCCACCTGGGCGGGCGTACGTCGGGGCCGCTCCACCGCCGCCACCGATCCCGAACTCAAGGGCTGCCCGGTCGACTTCTCCTGCCGGATCCCCGCCCTCACCCCCGAGCAGGGCCGGATCGGCGGTGGCAAGGCCTGGCGGATGGGCCGCTTCACCCAGCTCGCCGTCCTCGCCGCACGCGAGGCGGTCGCTGATGCCGGCCTGGACCCGTCCTCCTGGGAGGGTGCCCGCGTCGCCGTCGTGATCGGCTCCGGGCTGGCCGGGGCGGCCCACCTGGAGACCCAGACCCTGCGCCACCACCAGGGCGGTCCCGACCTGGTGTCCCCCTCGCTCGTCCCGATGCTCATCCCCAACATGGCCGCCGGGGAGGTGTCAGCGGACCTGCGCGCCCACGGCCCCTCCCTGGCCACCGAGACCGCCTGCGCCTCCGGGGCGACCGCCCTGGCCGTCGCCCGCGACCTGCTGCTCTCCGGCGCCTGCGACATCGCGGTGGCGGGCGGTGCGGAGGCCGCCGTCACCCCGGTGGTCACCACCGGGTTCGCCCGGATGGGCGCGCTGTCCGGCCGGACCGACACACCGGAGCTCGCCTCCCGGCCCTTCGCCGCGGACCGCGACGGCTTCGTGATCGCCGAGGGGGCCGCCGTACTCGTACTGGAACGCACGCGGGACGCGGCGGCCAGGGGGCGGCGAGGCTACGCGCAGCTCGCCGGGGCGGGCCTCACCTCGGACGCCCACCACCCGACCGCCCCGGCGCCCGGCGGGGAGTACGCCGAGGCAGCGCTGCGCTCGGCCCTGGCGCAGGCCGGCCTGTCCCCGGCCGACGTCGACCACGTCAACGCCCACGGCACCTCCACCCCCCTCAACGACAGCGCCGAGGCCGCGCTCATCGCCCGTGTCCTGCCGCACGGGCCCAGCGTCACCGCGCCCAAGGGCGTCCTCGGGCACAGCCTGGGCGCCGCCGGGGCGGTCGAGGCGGCGCTCACCGCACTGACCATCCGGGACGGGCGCGTCGCACCCGTCGCCAATCTCACGGCCGCCGGAGCGGCCGGTGGCGGTCACGCCATCGACTGCGTCACCGGCGCCGAGCGCGAGCAGCAGGTGGGCGCCGCGGTCAGCCACTCGTTCGGCTTCGGCGGGCACAACGTGGTGCTCGTGCTCACCGCCCCCTGAGCCCCCACGCCACCTCCCCCGTCCCCTCCACCACGAAAAGGCCCCGCACCCTTGGCCGTTCACAGCGCCATCGTCCACGCCACCGTCCACGTGCCCGAAGAGCGGCAGAGCGTCGCCGCGGTGGAGGACCGCTTCCGCGCGAGCAGCCCCGGCGTCCCGCTGTCCCGGGGCGTGCTCCAGCACATGTACGGGCTGGCCCAGCGCACCGTGGCCCCGCCCGAGGAGCAGCCGTCCGACCTCGCCGTCCAGGCCGCGCGGACCCTGCTCGACGAGACCGGCACCCGTCCCGGCGACGTGGACCTGCTCCTGTACGCCGGCATCCTCGCCGACATGGAGGAGCCCGCCACCGCGCACGTGGTGGCGGCCAAACTCGGCCTGGGATGCCCGGTGTTCGACCTGAAGAACGCCTGCAACGGGGTGCTCAACGCGCTGGAGGTGGCCGACGCGCTCATCCGCGCCGGTCAGTACCGGCGGGTCCTGGTCACCAGCGCCGAGGTGAGCACCCGGGAGAGCCGCTGGAGCGTGACCGACCCGGGCGAGGTGCTGAACGCGCTGCCGAGCCTGAGCACGGGCGACATGGGTTCGGCCGTCCTGGTGGCGAAGAGCGGCCGGCCGGGCATCCTCGGGTCCCGCTTCTTCGCCAACTCCTGGGGCTGGGAGGCCGCGACGCTGCCCAACCCGTACGCCAACCACCGCCGGATGGGGCAGCTGGAGATCGACTCGGCGCAGCTGGTGGCCTCCTTCGACGGGATGCCGGCGAAGGTGCGCGGCGCCGTCGCCGACATGGGGGTGTCGGTGGACGCGTTCGACCTGGTCTGCGTCCACCAGCCGTCCGTGCCGTTCACCCGCATCGCCTGCGACTGGGTGGGGGTGGACCCGGACCGCATCCTCGTCACCTTCCCGGCGCACGGCAACGTCGCCACCAACACCATCCCGCTCCAGCTGGCCACGGCCCTGAAGTCGGGGCGGCTGGGTGCGGGCGACCTGGTCGGCATGTTCGGGTTCGCCAGCGGCGCGAGCGCCGGCGTCGTCGTCTGCCGGTGGTGAGCCGATGACCGGAACCCACCCCCGCGCCGTACCCGCAGGCCCCGCCGCACCCGGGGACCCCTCCGCGACCGCACCTGCACCCGCACCCGGAGAGCCCGTACGCCCCGAGTCCCCCGTCGGCCCGGCGCGTCCCGCGCGTCCCGCGCCACCCGCGCCACCCGCGCCACCCGCGCGCATCGTGCCCCTGCCGCCCGAGCAGTGGCCGGCGCAGTTGCGCGACGTCCTCGCGGCCTCCCACAAGGACGGTCCCGGCCGCGTCAACCTCTTCGGGACGCTCGCGCACCATCCCGCGCTGGCCCACGCCTGGCTGGCCCTCGCCCGGGTCCTCACCCACGAGGGGACCCTGACGGACCGCCACCGCGAGCTGGTCGTCCTGCGCACGGCCCACCGCCGGGGCGGCACCTTCGTCTACGAACGGCACCGCGCGGTCGCCGGGGACGCCGGGCTCACCCCGTCGGAGACCTCGGCCACCGCCGCCGCCCCGTCCTCGCACCCGTGGGCCGCGGACGACCTCGCCCTCCTGGAGGCATGCGACGTACTGGCCGACGGAGCGCCGGTCCCCCAGCCCCTGTGGGACCGGCTCGCCGGCGCCCTGCGCCCCGACCAGCTGATCGAGCTCCTGCTCCTCGCCGGCCAGTGCGCCACCATGTGCGCCACGCTCGGCGCCCTCCACACCCCGCCCGACGGCGGCCGAACCCCCTCCGGATGAGATCCGCCACCATGACGACGACCACCGCCCCGAGCGCGCTCTCCCTCCCCGCCCCGTACGGAAGCTGCCCCTACGACCCGCCGCCCGGCTACACGGCGGCGGCGGCCCGGGGACCCGTCAGCCGGTCCGTCCTGCCCGACGGCTCCCCGTGCTGGCTCGTCACCGGCCACGAGGAGGTCCGCGCCGTGCTGGCCGACGCGCGCTTCAGCGCCGACGCCCGTACGCCCGGTTTCCCCTTCCTCTCGCCCGGCCAGCGTCAACTGGCCACCGCGCAGCCGAGTTTCATCCGCATGGACGATCCCGAGCACGCGCGGCTGCGCCGCATGGTCGCGAAGGACTTCCTGACCCGCCGGGTGCGGGAGATGCGCCCCCGCATCCAGGAGGTGGTGGAGTCGGCGGTGGACGCCATGACGGCGGACGGCCGGCGCCGCGCCGATCTCGTGGGGGACTTCGCCCTGCCCGTTCCCTCGCTGGTCATCTGCCTGATGCTGGGAGTGCCGTACGAGGACCACGGACTGTTCCAGTCCCTCAGCCGCACCATGCTCGACAACACCACCGGACCCGAACGGGCCTCGGCGGCGCACCGGGAGCTGATGGGCTACCTCGCGCGGCTCGCGGAACTGAAGCGCGACACCCCCGGGGACGACATCCTCAGCCGGCTCGCGGCCCGGCCGGACCTGACCCCGCAGGAGACGGCCTCGCTCGGCTTCATGCTCCTGATCACCGGCCACGAGAGCACCACCAACATGGCCGCCCTGTCCGTCCTCGCCCTGTTGCGCAGCCCGGACCAGGCCGCGCTGCTGCGGGCCGATCCGGGCCTGGTGCCGGGCGCCGTCGAGGAGTTGCTCCGCTACCTGACGATCATCCACCTGGGCCTGGGCCGGGCGGCCAGGGAGGACGTGACGGTGGGCGGTGCGGAGATCCGGGCCGGCGAGGGGGTGATCTGCATGCTGTCCACCGCCAACCGGCAACCGGAGCTGTTCGCCGCCGGCGCGCCGGATGGGGCGTGCCCCGCCGGGCTGGACGTCACCCGCGACGCCCGCCGCCACCTGGCGTTCGGACACGGGGCGCACCAGTGCCTGGGTCACACACTGGCGCGGGTCGAGCTCCAGGTCGTCCTGGAGACGGTGCTGCGCCGGCTGCCGGGGCTGCGGCTCGCCGTGCCGGAGGACCGGCTGGTCTTCCAGCGCGACACCATCGTCTACGGACTGCGGGAGCTCCCCGTCGCCTGGTGACGGGGAGCTCTGCACGGCCTCAGGCCGGGGTGGTTCCCGGACGCCTGCGGCGGACCAGCGCCCAGCCGGCCGCCGTGAGCACGACCGCGCCGCCCGCGAGGGACGCCACGGCCGTTCCGGTGGAGGCGAGCGCGCCACCGGCGGGCGTGGTGCCGGCACCGCCGACGGAACCGCCCGCCGAACCGCCGCCCGCCGAACCGCCGCCCGCCGAATCGCCGCCGACCGAACCGCCCGAGCTGCCGGAGCCGTCCGACCCGCCCGCCGTCGACGCGCCGCCGACGCTGTCCGTCCCGCCGGTGGATCCGGCGCCGCCGGTGACCGCGTCACCGCCCGTACCACCCGTACCGCCGGTGCCTCCGGTACCGGCGGAGGTTCCCGTGCCGCCGGTGCCTCCCGTGGTTCCCGTACCGCCGGTCGTCGGGCCGCCGCCGGTCGTCGTCCCCTCCGCCGGCGTCACCGTCAGCGTGACGGGGGTGGTGCGGCTGGTGCCGCCGGCGTTGTGGAACTCCGCCCGGAAACGCTTCCCGTTGTGGGCGGCCCCGGCCGTGAAGGCGTACGTCGGCGCGGTCGCGCCCGGTACCGGTGCCCAGGTCCGGCCCCCGTCGGCGCTGACCTGCCAGGCGACCCCGGGCGCCGGGGTCCCCTCGGCCCGCGCGGTCAGCGAGACCTCGGCCCCCTCGGCGACCGACTGGTCGGTGGGCCCCCGCACGATCGTCGGGGACACGGACCGTTCCAGCCTGGTGATCCGGCCCTCGGCCGGGTCGGTCGCGAAGACCGCGCCGGCGCCGGGCTCGACGGCGAGCGACGCCGACCCCGACTGGAGGTGGTTCCCCGGCAGTACGACCGGCTTCGCCACCTCGCGCAGGTCAGCGGAGCGGTGCACGGTGAGGGTGCCGCTGTTGTCGCTGCCCGGCTGCGAGGTGTCGCCCGCGTCCTGCCACACCACGAACGCCTCGCCCGTGACCGCGTCGAACCGCGCCGCCCGGGGCATGTCGTCGCCCTTCCGCGTGCCCAGCCGCCCGCCCGCCGCGTCGTGGACCACGACGGAGGTGTCCAGTCCGACCCAGACCGCGCCGGTTGCGGGGTCCACCTCGGTGAACCCGCCGAAACCCTCGCCCGCGGGGAGTTCGACGGTGGCGGCCACGGTGAAGGAGGCGGTGTCGACCCGGTACATCCGGCGGTTGCCCAGGTCCGTGAACCAGACGGCCCCGCGCGCCGCGTCGAGGGCGAACTCCTCTCCTCCGTCCAGCGTCAGGGTGCGCTTGACCGCCGCCGTCGCGATGTCGACCTCCGACAGGACGGAGCCCTGCGCGACCAGCACCGTCCCGGGCGTGACCCCCGGCGCGGCGTCGGTGACGGTCCCTCCGGGCACCCACGCGCCCGCCGCGGCGGCGTCGCCTTCCTTCGCGGTGCCGATGCCGCGCAGCGGGTAGGCGAAGACCACGCCGTCACCGGGCAGCGGGGAGATCAGCTGCCGGACCGGGCGCCGGCTGAGCGTTCCCGTCGCCCCGGGGGCCTGGCTCACCGTGCCGCGCAGCCGGCCGTCCCCCGGATCCAGGACGTGGAGCCCGCTCTCGTTGACGTCGGCGGTGTCCGCCAGGTCCTCCGAACCGACGTACAGCTTCTTCGAGTCCGGGTGCAGCATCAGGTCGCGGGGCTTGCCCGCGGTGGTGAACTGCGCGGCCGCCCGGTACGCGACGGTGCCCTGCGGCACGTCGACGCCCTCGCCGCCGCCGTACGGGGTGGTGAGCCGTCCGGCGTGCGCGTCGCCCCCGGGGACGATCCACCGCGAGGCCTCGGCCGTACCGGACGGGCCGGCGGTCCGGCCGGAACCGGCGGCGTTCGCCGCGCTGCCGGCAGCCGCGGAGACCGAGGCGAGCACGAGCACGAGCACCGCGGAGGCGGCGCCCGCGCGGGCGGGCGTGCGGGGGTGGTGGAGTGTCATGGCGTCCTCGTCGACGGGGCCGGGACCCGCGCCGGCGCGCGGGTCCCGGCGGGCGGCACGGGCCGGGGGCTCAGTTGAAGGTCACCGGGACGTGGACGTCGTACGTGCGGTTCGAGGAGTTGAAGTGGTCGGCGCGCGTGACGACGGCGCACTCGACCGTGTCGCCGCAGACCTGGCCGTTGCCCAGGTCCGCCTTGACGTGGATGGTGACGGTGAAGGTGCCGCCGGCGCCGAACTTCGAGGTGTTGGGCAGGGTGCCGCCGAAGGAGTTGTTGATCCAGTGCGAGGCGCCGGTGGTGCCGGCCTGGTCCGAACCGCCCAGACACGGGGTCGGCTTGTTCGCGCCCTGCGCCCCGTTCACCGCGCAGAGGCCCACGTATATGCCCTTGGCCGTGTTGAAGCCGCTGCCGGTGACCGTGACGTTCTGTCCCGCCGTGGCCGCGGTGCCGGGCGCCGTGACGCCGAGGTGGTAGGTCGCGCCGTCGGTGACCGTGCGCGTGGAGGTCGCGGCGGACGCGGAACCGGCGACGCCGAGGGCGAGCGCCACGGCGGCCGAGGTGGCGACGGTCGCACGGAGGGCGGTGCGGGACAGGAGGGCAGCACGCATCACAGGAACACCTTTCAGGTGCGGGAGGTGAGCAAGAACTGAGGTAAGGCTAACCTAAGATCGATCAAGGTTGAACCCCTCCTTCGCGCCGCTCCGCGCATGGGCCGCCCACCTGCGTGGACGTCAAGTCCATGACCTGCCAAGCGAGTTGCCGAATGCCGCACCGGATCCCCCGTGGACGACACCCGGCGTCCGCTCACACCCGGTCAATTGGGCACGGTTTCCGGACAACCCGCGGGCCGGGGAGCGGGGACGTGGTCGGATGTTCGCTTCGGTGGTATTCGGCGAGTGCGAGGCGCGAGATGACGACCACGACCGAGGAGCCCTTCCGCGCCCTCCTGGAGGCAGCGCCGGACGCGATGGTGATCGTGGACGACGCAGGGACGATCCGGCTGGTGAACGCACAGACGGAGGCCCTGTTCGGCTACTCCCGGCAGGAACTCCTGGGCCGGCCCATCGACGTCCTCGTCCCCGAGCGCTTCCGGGGACACCACCCGCAGCACCGGACGGGGTACGCGGCCAGCCGCCAAGTACGCCCCATGGGCGCCGGACTGGAGCTGTACGGGCTGCGCCGCGACGGACGCGAGTTCCCGGTCGAGATCAGCCTCAGCCCGCTGGAGACCGCCGACGGCCTGCTCATCTCGGCGGCCGTACGCGACGTCAGCGAACGCCGGGCGGCGGAGGAGCTGTTCCGCGCGCTCCTGGAAGCCGCCCCCGACGCGATGGTGATCGTCGACGACCGGGGCACGATCCGGCTCGTCAACGCCCAGACGGAGGCGCTCTTCGGCCACACCCGGGCGGACCTCCTGGGGCAGCCCGTCGAAGTGCTCGTACCGGAGCGGTTCCGCGGGCACCACTCCGCCTTCCGGCAGGGCTACTTCGTCAACCGCCAGGTCAGACCCATGGGCGCCGGGCTGGAACTGCACGGCCTGTGCGGCGACGGGCGCGAGTTCCCGGTCGAGATCAGCCTCAGCCCCCTGGAGACCTCCGACGGCACGCTCGTCTCCGCGGCCATCCGCGACGTCAGCGACCGCAAGGCCGCCGAGGAGAAGCTCGCCGAACTGTACGAACAGCAGCGGCACGTGGCCCTCACCCTGCAGCGCAGCCTCATGGGCTCACCGCCCGAGGTCCCGGGCATGCCGACGGCCAGCCGGTACTTCCCGGCCCGGCAGGGCGCGGGGGTGGGCGGCGACTGGTTCGACCTGATCCCGCTGGGCGGCGGCCGCGTGGGCGTCATGATCGGCGACGTGATGGGACGCGGGCTGGAAGCCGCAGCCGTCATGGGACAGCTCCGCTCCGCGTCGCACGCCCTGGCCAAGACCGGGATGCCGCCCTGGCAGCTGATGCGCGCCCTCGACGCCGTGGTCAGCGAACTCCCGGACCAGTTCGTCACCTGCTGCTACCTGGTGGTGGACGCGGACGCCGCGGAGCTGACCGTGTGCTCGGCCGGACACCTTCCGGTCCTCCTGGCCACCCCGGACGGGCACGTGAGCCGGCTCCCGGTGGACGTCAGCGTGCCGCTCGGCGTCGGCGAGGTCCCGCACGACGAGAGCCGCCACACCGTGGAACCGGGCTCGGTGCTCGCCCTCTACACGGACGGGCTCGTCGAAACGCCGGGCAGCGACATCGAGGAGCAACTCGACATCCTCTCGGCCGCGTTCGAGAAGGCGTTCGACAAGGCGCCGGCCGACGCGGGCGGTCTCGGATCGATGGCCGACGCCGTCCTCGGCGAGATGCTGCCCGACGCGGACGAGAACACCGACGACGTCACCCTGCTGCTCGTGCGCGTCCCCGACTCGCCGGTGACCTCGCAGACCGTGGTGCTGGCCCCGCTTCCGAGCAGCGTCGGCGAGGGGCGGCGGTTCCTGCGCTCCACCCTCGCCGCGTGGGGCACCGGGGACGACCAGCTGTGCGATACGGCGTGCCTGCTCGCGTCCGAGCTCCTCTCCAACGCGGTCAACCACAGCAGCGGACCGGTCCGGCTGCGGCTTCGCCAGGCGGGCCGGGAACTCAGCATCGAGGTGTGCGACGGCAGCCCGGTCCTCCCCCAGGCGCGGTTCGCACCCCCGGACGCCGAGTCCGGCCGGGGCCTGCTCCTCGTCGACTCCCTCGCCGCCTCCTGGGGCACGCTGCCCACGGCGGAGGGCAAGGCCGTCTGGTTCTCCCTGCCCCTGCCCGCCCCGCGCCGGACCACGTGACGGGGGCGGGGCGGGGACGGCGGGCCGCCGGGCGTCAGCCCCGGTACGTCTCCAGCAGGCGCAGCCAGACCTCGCTGATCGTGGGGAAGGCCGGAACCGCGTGCCACAGGCGCTCGATCGGGACCTCCGCCGCGACCGCGATCGTCGCCGCGTGGAGCAGTTCGGCCGCTCCCGGGCCGACGAAGGTGGCGCCCAGGAGGACCTCGCGGTCCAGGTCGACGATCATCCGGGCCCGGCCGCGGTAGCCGTCCGCGTACAACCCCGCGCCGGAGACCTTCGACAGGTCGTAGTCGACGGCGCGCACCCGGTGGCCCGCCCGCTCCGCGTCGGCCAGGGAGAGGCCCACGGCCGCGGCCTCCGGGTCGGTGAAGACCACCTGCGGCAGCGCCTGCGTGTCGGCGGTCGCCACGTGCGCGCCCCAGGGGGCGGCGTCCAGCGGGTCTCCCGCCGCGCGGGCCGCGATCGCCGCGCCCGCGATCCTGGCCTGGTACTTGCCCTGGTGGGTGAGCAGCGCCCGGTGGTTGACGTCCCCGACGGCGTACAGCCAGTCGTGGCCCGGCACCCGGCAGCCGTCGTCGACCCCGATCCACTGCCCGGCGGGCAGCCCCACCGTGTCCAGGCCGATGTCCTCCGTCCGCGGCGCGCGGCCCGTCGCCACCAGCAGCTCGTCGCCCTCCAGCCGCTCGCCGCCCTTCAGCACGACGGTGACGGGCCCGGTGGAACCGTCCCGTTCGACCGACTCGACGGACACGCCCGTACGGACCTCCGCGCCCGCCTCGCGCAGCGCGTCGGCGACCAGCTCACCGGCGAAGGGCTCCATCCGCGGCAGCAGTCCCGCCCCGCGCACCAGCACCGTCACCCGGGACCCGAGCGCCTGCCAGGCGGTGGCCATCTCGGCGGCCACCACGGACCCGCCCACGATCAGCAGCCGCCCGGGCACCTCCCGCGCGGAAGTCGCCTCGCGGGACGTCCAGGGACGCGCATCGGCCATCCCGGGCAGGTCGGGGACGAGCGCCCGGGTGCCGGTGGCGACGACCACCGCGTGCTTGGCGGACAGCACGTGGTGCTCGCCCTCCGGGCTGGTGACGGCGACCTTCCGGACGCCGTAGAGCCGGCCGTGGCCCCGGTACACGTGCGCGCCGATGGAATCGAGCCAGTCGATCTGACCCTCGTCCTTCCAGTCGCCCGTCCAGTAGTCGCGGTGCGCGAACACCGCCGCCGCGTCCAGCGGCCCCTGCACGGCCCCGGCCAGCCCCGGCACCCGGCGGGCGTCCGCCCGGGCGAGCGCCGGGCGCAGCAGCGCCTTGCTCGGGACGCACGCCCAGTACGAGCACTCCCCGCCCACGAGCTCGCTCTCCACCACCGCCGTGCTCAGCCCGGCGGCGCGGGTCCGGTCGGCGACATTCTCGCCGGCCGGACCCCCGCCGAGGACCACGACGTCGTACTCCACCGCTTCAGTCATACGGACCAGTGTCACCGCTGGTCGGGCGCCGCGTCACGCACTCAGGCCTCCGGCGTGCCGGACCCCTGGCCGTCCGCGGCGCCCGCGCCCCGGGCGGCCTGCTGCTCCTCGGCGATCTTGGCCCGTACCTCGTCCATGTCGAGCGCGCGGGCCTGCCCGATGATGTCGGTGAGGGCAGCCTCCGGCAGGGCGCCGGGCTGCGCGAAGATCGCCACCTGGTCGCGGACGATCATCAGCGTCGGGATCGAGGTGATGTCGAACGCGGCGGCCAGCTCCTGCTGCGCCTCGGTGTCGACCTTGGCGAAGACCAGGTCCGGGTGGGCCTCGGAGGCCTTTTCGTAGACCGGGGCGAACGCCAGGCACGGCCGGCACCAGCCCGCCCAGAAGTCGATCAGCAGGAACGGGTTCTCGCTGACCGTCTGGTCGAAGTTTTCCTTGGTGAGCTCGACTGTAGCCACGGTGTCCAAACCTCCTGATGAGAGCCGTCTGCCTGCTTGAACGAACGACCCGCCCGCATCATTCCGCCCGGGGTCGACACCCCCTAGAACGGGTGGTCCGCCGGACTCGTGCGGGCCGTGGTCCAGCGCAGTTCCGTGAAGGCGTCCAGGTTGGCCTCGCCGCCGAAGCGGGCGCCCGTTCCCGACGCGCCGACCCCGCCGAAGGGCGCCACGGCCTCGTCGTTCACCGTCTGGTCGTTGACGTGCGCGATCCCGGTCGGGATGCGTCCGGCCAGCTCCAGCCCGCGCCCCGCGTCGCGGGTCACGATGCCGAGGGAGAGGCCGTAGGGACCGGTCGAGGCCAGCTCCACCGCCTCCTCCTCGGTCGCGAAGGACCGCACGGGCGCGACGGGACCGAAGACCTCCTCGGCGTACGCGGGGGTGTCGTCCCCGACCCCCGCCAGCACGGTGGGCCGGTAGAAGAGCTCCCGGTGGGTGCCGCCCGCGACGAGCTTGGCCCCCCGCGCGGTGCTCGCCTCCACCAGGGCGTGTACGCGTTCCACCTGGCGCCGGTCGATCAGCGGACCGAGGTGCACCTGCTCGCGGTACGGGTCGCCCACTGCCAGGGCCTCGGCGCGCGCGACGAGCCGCTCGACGTACTCGTCGTACAGCGAGGCGTGGACGAGGTGGCGTCCGGCGGTCATGCAGATCTGACCCTGGTGGAAGAAGGACCCCCAGGAAGCCTGCGCCACGGCCGCCTCGACGTCGGCGTCGCGCAGGACGACGAGGGCGGAGTTTCCGCCCAACTCCAGGTGGGCGCGCTTGAGGTGACGTCCCGCCAGCTCACCCACCGTCCGGCCGGCCGCGGTGGACCCGGTGAACGACACCACGCGTACCCGGGGGTCGGCGACCACAGCGGCGCCGGTCTCGGCGCCTCCGGGCAGGACGTGCAGCAGCCCGCCCGGCAGGCCGGCGGCGGCGAAGACCGCGGCGAGGGCCAGACCGCCCGACACGGCGGTGCGGCGGTCCGGCTTGAGCAGGACGGCGTTGCCGAGAGCCAGCGCGGGCGCGACCGAGCGGATCGACAGGATGAGCGGGGCGTTGAACGGCGCCACGACCCCGACCACCCCGGCCGGCACCCGGCGGGTGAACGACAGCCGGGGTGCCTCGCTCGGCAGCACCTGTCCGGTCGGGCGCGAGGCCAGGGCGGCGGCCTCGTAGCACTCCTGGGCGGCGACGTGCAGTTCGAAGGCCGCCTTGCCGGGTATCGACCCCGATTCGCGTACCAGCCACTCCCCCAGCTCGTCGGCGTGGGTGGTGAACAGGTCCCCGGCGCGGCGCAGTACCGCGGCCCGCTCCAGGTGGATGGTGCGGGACCAGTCCCGCTGGGCGGCCCCGGCCCGTACGGCGGCCTCGGCCACGTCGGCCGGGGCGGCGAGCTCGAAGGTGGCGAGGGTGCGGCCCGTGGCGGGTTCCACGACGGGGGCGGCGCCGCCGGTGAGGGTGGGTCCGTCCTGCCAGAGCGTCGGATCGAGGAGCGGCATGGCGCGGGGCCTCCGGTGGGGATGGTCGGGGCGGGGGGCGGCAGCACGCGCCATCGTGTCAGACCCGGGGCTCCACTTCTGTTCAGTTATTGGGCAGTTGACCCGGGCACGTGACCGGAAACGATCGCGACCCGCGACCCGCGACCCGGGCGCCGGTTCGGCGCCGGTGGTCGCGGCGCCGGTTCAGAGCCTGCGGCGCCGGTTCAGGGGCTGCGGCGCCGGCGCCCGTTCGAGGCCCGGCGCCGGTGACTGCCCCGAGGGCCCCGGGCGGCTCAGCGTTCCAGGACCAGGGCGATCCCCTG
The DNA here is from genome assembly GCF_055587105.1 of Streptomyces sp. NPDC048461. Lineage (NCBI taxonomy): Bacteria > Bacillati > Actinomycetota > Actinomycetes > Kitasatosporales > Streptomycetaceae > Streptomyces > Streptomyces sp. NPDC048461. The sequence continues at coordinate 200,801 of NZ_JBVJGW010000013.1, forward strand.
GCCGACGCCGATGCACAGCGCCGCCATGCCCGTACCCGACCCCGCCGCCGCCAGCTGGTGGGCGACCGAACCGGCCAGCCGGGCCCCCGAGGCGCCGAGCGGGTGGCCGATCGCGATGGCCCCGCCGCGCGGGTTGACGACGGCGGGGTCCAGCTCGGGCCACTCGGCGAGGCAGCCCAGCGCCTGCGCCGCGAAGGCCTCGTTGAGCTCCAGGACGGAGAGGTCCGCCAGACCGCGGCCGGCCTTCTCCAGGGCCCGCCGGACGGCCTCCACCGGGCCGAGCCCGAACAGCTGGGGCTCGATCCCGGTGACCGCCGACGCGCTGATCCGCGCGAGCGGCTCGCGCCCGGTGGCCGCGAGGCCCGCCTCGTCGGTCAGCAGGAGGGCGGCCGCGCCGTCGTTGAGCGGGGAGGCGTTGGCGGCGGTGACCGTGCCGGAACCGTCCGTCCGGAAGGCCGGCTTGAGCCGGGCCAGCGCCTCCGGCGTGGACCCCTCCCGCACGCACTCGTCGCGCGCCAGGTCCACCCCCGCGTACGGGACGACCTCGCCGTCGTAGAGCCCGCCGGCCCAGGCCGCCGCGGCCTTGCGGTGGCTCTCCAGGGCGAAGGCGTCCTGCGCCTCGCGGGTGATGCCGTACTTCTCGGCGATGAGTTCGGCGCCCTCGCCGAGCGAACCGGTCCACTCGGCGGGCATCCGCGGGTTCGTCATGCGCCAGCCGAGGGTGGTGGACCACATCTGCTGGTGACCGGCGGGGTAGGCCCGCTCGGGCTTCTGGACCACCCAGGGGGCCCGGCTCATCGACTCGACGCCGCCGGCGATGGCGACGGAGGCGTCACCGAGGGCGATCGCGCGCGCGGCCTGGATCACGGCTTCGAGACCGGATCCGCAGAGCCGGTTGACGGTGACGCCGGGGACCGTCACGGGCAGCCCCGCGAGCAGCACCGCCATCCGGGCAACGTCGCGGTTGTCCTCGCCCGCGCCGTTCGCGTCACCGAAGACCACGTCGTCGATGCGCGCCGGGTCGAGGTCGGGCGTACGGTCCACCAGGGCCCGGACCACGCGGGCGGCGAGGTCGTCCGGCCGGACTCCGGCGAGGGCCCCGCCGAACTTGCCGATCGGGGTGCGGACGGCGTCGACCACGTAGACGTCGCGGACGGTGCGGCTGCTCATGGGGGCTCTCCTGGGCGGATCCGGACGGACAGGCGGGTGGAGCGGGGCCGGAGCCGGGTGGCGCGGCACGCGGTGCCTTCGTGGGTACCGGGGCGCACGGCCGGGTGCGCCCGGTGGGGCGCGCCCGCAGTCTCCGTCCGCACGTCACCGCCTGTCAACGGCCTCCGGGCGGTCGGGCGCCCGGGAACCGGGCCGTGGCACGGAGGGCCGGGTGCGCGCCCCGGCCGCAGACGTGGGGCGCACGGGGCGCACGGGACGCAGGGATCAGGTCGACTCGCGCCGGATGGCCTTGGCCGCCATCAGGTCGTGCCGCTGCGTAACCTCAGACGGCTCGCGCACCGCGCGGTCCACGAGCGAAGCGAGGTGGTCGCCGGTCGGCATCTCGATCTGGACCGTGCTCAGCCGGGGCCGCAGCAGCCGGCCGATGAGCAGGTCGTCGGCCCCGATGACGGCGACGTCCTCGGGGATGCCCAGCCCCTCGTCCTGGAAGGCGCGCATCAGCAGCATCGCGTACTCGTCGTTGTAGGCGAAGGCCGCGTCCCTGCCCAGCCCGCGCCAGCGGGCCGCGAGCGCCGCCGCGGACTCCTCCGAGTAGGCCATCGGGAAGGTCTCGATCTCCGCGCCGGCCACGGACCGCGCGCCCTCCAGCCGGGGCCCGGAGAACAGCTCCAGGCCCTCCTCCTCCGGCACGACGACGCCGATCCGCCGCCGCCCGCGCTCCACGAGGTGGGCGGCGGCACGGGCGCCGACCTCGCGCTGGTCCATGACGAGCGCGTGCGCACCCGGCACGCCGAGCGGACCCATCGATATCACCGCACGGGCGCCCGCGCGCTTCAGGGTGGCGACGTTGTGCGCGGAGAGCGTGATCTCGCCGAGGGAGATCACCGCCACGGGGCGCAGTTCCGCCCACGCACGCGCGGCCTCGTCGCCGGTGAGGCCGAGGCTCCCGTACTGGACCACGGTGTAGTCGAGGCGGCGCAGGGCCCACTGGAGCTCGTTCAGGAAGGTGCTGTACAGCGGGCCGACCGGTACGTGCGAGGTCGGGAGCAGGACGATCCGGGTGTGTCCGGCGCGCAGGCTGCGGGCGGCCGCGTGCGGGACGTAGCCGAGCTCTTCGGCGGCCCGGCGGACCTTGACCCGGGTGGGCTCGCTGATGCGGACGGCTTCCGCGTTGTTCAGCACATACGAGACGGTGGCGCGCGACACACCGGCGAGGCGGGCCACGTCGGCGCTGGTCGGAACGGGAGGCGGCGGCGTGGGAGCCGGCCCGGCGGCCGGTGCCGGCTGCTTCGGCGACTTCGGTGACTGAGACATTGCCGTGGCATCCTTCCAGACCGCTCGCGCCGGTTGCACCGGGGGCCCGGCGGATGGCCTGAAAGGCATGCTACACAGCGATGACACGCGTCATCGGCCCGCGGTGCCAGGCACGGGGCATCCGCCCGCACCACCTGCCCCGGAGGCCGCGACACCTGCCCCTCCCCACCCCGCGCCCCGCACGGCCGCTCCCCCCTCCCGCCCGACGCGGCGGCTCAACTCCGCGCCGCCCCAAGGGCGTCGAACCCCGACGGCCCGAACGCCCGCCCGAGCACGTCCGTCGGGGCGGGCCGAGGGCGGCAGCGCGTCCGGCGGTGGCCTGAACCGTCCGGCCCACAGGGCACCTTGGCCCGTCCACCCCCGCGAGCCGTGGGGCACCGACAGCGAATCCGGCCAACCGGGCACGCGGCGGGGTGCCGGCGGGCCACGGAAGGCCGGAGCCGCGAGCGGACGCGACGGGGATCCCACCCCGGACCGGAACCTGGATCCCACCCCGGACCGGAACCCGGGTCGGAGCCGCGTAACGGTCCGGTCGCGGGTCTAGCGGAACCCGGAGCGGCTGGGATACACAGTGTTCACACACCGCGCTGACACGTGTAACCAAACGGTCATCCGCCCGTCACCGTCACCCCTCATCCGCTCACGCCTGCCTCGGAGGTCCCCCGTGGCCACAACCGCACCCGAGCCGCTCACCGGCAGCACCGATGCCGGCACCCCGGAAACCGTTCCGGCACCAGTCCCCGGCGCCGAGCCCGGCCGCGGCCTGCTCCCGCTCCTGCTCATCGGCAACAGCGCCATGTACGCCCTCTACATCGGCGTCGCCGGAGTCCTCCTCGCCCTCCAGGTGGAGGACATCGACCCGGCCAGGAAGGTCGCCAACTTCGGCTTGATCGCCGGTGTTTCGGCCGTCTTCGCCACCGTCTTCAATCCCGTCGCCGGCGCCCTCTCCGACCGCAGCGGACGACGCAACCCGTGGATCCTGGGCGGCGGCCTCGCCGCCGTGCCGGCCATGTTCCTCCTCGGCCTCGCCGACACGATCCTGCTGATCACCATCGCCTGGTGCCTCGGTCAGGCCGCCATGAACGTCTACCAGGCCGCCCTCACCTCCGTCGTCCCCGACCGCGTGCCCGTGACCGCCCGCGGCAAGGCCTCCGCGGCCGTCGGACTCGGGCTGCCCTTCGGCTCCACCCTCGGCGCGCTGATCGGCGCGGCCTTCTCCGAGGACTACCGCACCGGGTACCTCGTCTTCGGCGCGCTCGTGGCGGGCGCCGCCGTGCTGTTCACCGCCTGCACCCGCGAGGAGCGGCTCCCCGCCCGCGCCCCGCTCCCGGTCAAGGCCCAGCTCTCCGCGTTCGCGAGCGCCCTCGGGGACCACGACTTCCGGTGGGCGTTCATCGGGCGGGCGCTGCTCGTCCTCGGGTACTTCGCGGTGAGCGGCTACCAGCTGTACATCCTCCAGGACCACACCGTGCTCCCGGACGGCATGAAGCCCGAGGCCGCGGTGGCGGTGCTGATGCCGCTGACCAGCGTCGCGATGGTCGTCTCCACCGTCCTCGGCGGCTACCTCTCCGACCGGTTCGACCGCCGCAAGCTCTTCGTCGGCGCCTCCGCCCTGCTGTCGGCCGTCGCCCTCGTGATCCCGGCCCTGTCGACCAGTTGGACCGCGATGCTGACGTTCGCCGTCGTCAACGGGCTGGCCTTCGGCTGCTACATGGCCGTGGACACCGCACTCGTGACGATGGTCCTGCCCAAGGCCGAGGACGCCGCCCGCGACATGGGCGTACTGAACATCGCCAACGCGGGACCGCAGATCATCGCCCCGTTCATCGCCTCGGTGGTCGTCTCCCTCAGCGGCGGTTACACCGCGCTGTTCGTCCTGGCGGCGGCGCTGGCCGTGGCCGGGGCCCTGGCGGTGAAACCGATCCGCAGCGTGCGCTGAACCGGCCCGGGCACCCGGCGAACGGCCCGAACACGGCCGACACCCCACTCCCCCGCTCCGCCGCACCCCGCACCCCGCACCCCGCACCCCGCACCCCGCACCCCGCAAGAAGGGCACCCCGTGCAACTCCACACCCACACCTGGGGCGAAGGCGACCGCGTCGCCCTCCTGATCCACGGCATCATGGCCGACCACCGCACCTGGCGCCGGGTCGGGCCGGCCCTCGCCGACCGCGGCTACCGCGTCATCGCCGTCGACCTGCGCGGCCACGGGGCCAGCCCCCGGGGCGCGTACGCCCCGGAGCTCTACGCGGACGACCTGGCCGAGTCCCTGCCCGCCGGCGCCGAACTCGCCATGGGCCACTCCCTCGGCGGCCTCACCCTGTCCCTCGCGGTGGACCGGCTCCGGCCGCAGCGCGCCGTCTTCTCCGATCCCGCCTGGCACCTGGCCCCGCCCGCCGAGGGGTTCGGGCCGGAGGTGCTGGCGCAGTTCAAGTACGCGCCCAGGGAGCAGATCCGGGCGATGAACCCCCGCTGGGCGGAGGCGGACGTCGATGTCGAAGTCAAGACGCTGGCCCTGTGGGACGAGGCGACGGCGCTCGGCCTCTCGGCGCTCCTCGGCAGCGACCTGCTGCCGGCCGCGCCGGTGGTCCCGTCCCTGGTCCAGCTCGCCGACCCGAGCACCCTGATCTCCCCGGAGCGTGCGGCGGTCCTCAAGAGCCGCGGTTTCGAGGTCCGTTCGGTGGCCGGCGCCGGACACACCATCCACCGGGACGACTTCGAGGGGTTCATGGCCTCGCTGGAGGGGTGGATCTAGCCTCACCGACCGCTCCCCGTTACCGTCTTCCTACCGATCGGTAATGGGGAGTGGTCACGGTGCCGGATTCGCCTTCGCCTTCGTCTTCGCCCGTGCTCACCTCCGCCGGGGCGGGCCTCGTGGAGATGGCGGCCGCACTCGCCGAAGGAAGCACCTCCGCGCGCCGGTTGACCGAGGAGGCCCTGCGCCGGATCGCGGCGGCGCAACCCCGGCTCAACGCCTTCCGGACCGTACGCGCCGAGGCCGCGCTCGCCGAGGCGGACGCCGCGGACCGGCGGCTGGCCGCGGGCGAGCGGCTGCCCCTGCTCGGCGTTCCGCTCGCCGTCAAGGACGACATGGACCTCGCCGGGGAGCCGACCGCCTTCGGCTGCGCCGGAACCTTCGTCGCGAAGGCCGCGGACAGCGAGGCCGTACGCAGGCTCCGCGCGGCCGGCGCCGTGATCGTCGGTAAGACCCAGACGCCGGAACTGGGCCAATGGCCCTTCACCGAGGGCGCGGCCTTCGGCCGGACCCGCAATCCGTGGAACACCGACCACACCCCCGGGGGCTCCTCGGGCGGCTCCGCGGCCGCCGTGGCCGCGGGGCTGGTCCCCGCGGCGCTCGGCTCCGACGGAGCGGGATCGGTGCGGATCCCCGCGGCCTGGACCCACCTCATCGGCGTGAAGCCGCAGCGCGGGCGGATCTCCACCTGGCCGGAGCCCGAGTCCTTCAACGGGCTCACGGTCAACGGCGTGCTGGCCCGCACGGTCGCCGACGCGGCGCTGCTGCTGGACGCCGCGGCCGGCCAGCACGCCGGGGACCTGCACCGTCCCGCCGGGATCCGCGCCGTCGAGGCGATCGGGCGGGCGCCGCGGCGGCTGCGGATCGCCCTGTCGTTCAGGATGCCGTTCACGGCGACGCCGAAGTCCCTCGACCCGGAGGTTCGTTCGGCGGTGGAGCGGCTGGCCGGGCGGCTGGAGTCCCTGGGCCACGAGGTGGTGCCGGAGGACCCCCGGTACGGACCGATCGGCCTGACCTTCGTGCCCCGGGCGACCGCGGGCGTACGGGACTGGGCGGCGCGGGTCCCGGACCGCGCGCTGCTGGACCGGCGTACGCACGAGGCCGTCCGCACGGGCCGGGTCCTGGGCGGTCTGCCCCTGCGGCTCTCCCGCCGGTCGGAGGCGGGCCTGCGCCGGCGGGTGGGTGAGATATTCGGCCGCTACGACGTGGTCCTGACCCCGACGACGGCCACGCCACCGCTGCGGATCGGCGCGCTGGAGGGCCTGGGCGCGATGGCGACGGACCGGGCGATGATCGCCGCCTGCCCGTACGCCTGGACGTGGAACGTCCTGGGCTGGCCGGGGGTGAACGTCCCTGCGGGCTTCACCAGGACCGGCCTGCCCCTCGGCGCGCAGCTCCTGGGCCCGGCCCACTCGGAGCCGCTGCTCCTGTCCCTGGCCGCCCAGGCGGAGGCCGCCGCCGCCTGGTCACCGGCCCGCCCGTCCTGAACCCGCGGTACGGAGGCGGCGACGCGCTCCCCCGGCCGGACCGGGCCGCCAGCCGGACCGGGCCGCCGGCCGGGAGGCCGAGCGACCGGGCCGCGAAGGCGGGTACCCTCCGCGCCATGACGGCACTTTCACCTCACGGCGGCAGCCACCTCGACCAGCCCGGCCGCGACGGGCACACCGCGACGGCCGAGGCCGATCCGCGCGCCATCGGCCCCGTGCGCACCGAGTACGCACCCGACCCCGACGGGGATCCCGACCCGGGCGAGATCGTGTGGACCTGGGTCCCCTACGAGGAGAACGACGGCCGCGGCAAGGACCGCCCGGTGCTGGTCGTGGCCCGGGAGCCGGGCGGGCGGACCCTGCTCGCGGTCCAGCTGTCCAGCAAGCGGCACGACAACGACCGGGAGTGGGTGCCGATCGGCACGGGCCCCTGGGACGGCGCCGGGCGGGAGTCCTGGGTGGCCGTGGACCGGGTGCTGCGCGTGCACGAGTCCGGGATGCGGCGCGAGGCCTGCGCTCTGGAGCGGGCGCGGTTCCGGCTCGTCGTCGACCGGCTGCGCGAGCGCTACGGCTGGCAGTAGCGCGCACGGGCGACGGCGTCGTCCCGCCCGCGCCGCGGTCAGGCCGGGAAGGCCCGGGCGAAGGCGGCGCGGGGCCCGGGGTCACGGTCCAGGATGCCGAACACGACCCGTTCGAACGTGTCCGCGAACCGGCCGGTCAGGAGGGCCCGGAAGGCCTCGGCCACCTGACCGGGGTCGTTCCGGAACACTCCGCACCCCCAGGCCCCCAGCACCAGCCGCCGGTAACCGTGCAGCGCGGCGACCTCCAGGACGCGCTCCCCGCGCCGCAGCAGGGCGCCGGGGATCTCGGCGGCCCGCTCGGGCTCCTGGCGGCGGATCGTGCCCGCGTTCGGCGCCGGGGAGGTGAGGAAGCCGGCCCGGAAGGGGATCTCCAGCAGCGCGCCCCGGTCGTCGCGGAAGACGGGGACCCCGGGCGAGTGAATCACCCGGTCGGTGTAGAACGTGCTGCGCTCCGCGCGGTGCACCGCGTAGTACTCCGGCGCCTCCAGCAGGGTCTCGTACAGGGCGGAGGCGCGGCACAGGGCCTCCTCCTGGGCCTTGGCCCCGCGGACGTAGCCGCCCCCGGGATTCCGGGCCGAGGCGAAGTTCAGGACCGCCACGGACGCGGCCCGGGAGCCCTCCGTCGCGCGCCTGCGGGCCGCCACCGTGCTGCTCTCCCCCGTGACCTCGAACGCGGTCGGACCGCCTCCGCCCAGTGACAGTTCGCCTGGAATGACAGGGTTTGGTCCATATATTCTGGTTCCTGCCCTGGCTTCCGCCAGGGCGGCGGCCAGGGAAACCTGCCGTCCCGACCGCGCCCGGTAGTCGCCGGACGCCAGGACCTCGGAGTTCTCCCGCGCGATCGCGCGCAATCTGCTGCTCACACCTCATCCTGGGCGCCGCGGCCCTTGGAAACAAAGGAATTTGTGCCCCAGGGGCGGGTAGGCACCGGTGATGTCACGGCCGACGACAGGAGACGAGGACCCGTTCATGTCGCACGACTCAGCCGTTCCCGCACCACAGGCCCCGCACACCGCAGCGCCGCCCCCCGGCGCGCCCCTCACCGAGACGGAGGCCGAGGACCTGCTCCACGGCATCTGTTTCAAGACCGGCCCGCCACGGCTCATCGGCGCCGAGCTCGAATGGCTCGTCGTGGACGCCGAGCGCCCCGGGCTGCCCGTGCCGCCCGAGCGGCTGCGCTCCGCGCACGCCGCCGCCCGCGCCCTGCCCCTGCACTCCTCGGTGACCGTCGAGCCCGGCGGCCAGCTGGAGCTCAGCTCCGCCCCCTCGGCCTCCCTCAGCGGGTGCGTGGACGACCTCCAGTCCGACCTCACCGCCGTCCGGGCCGCGCTGCTCTCCCGCGGCCTGGTCCTGCGCGGCCTCGGTCAGGACCCGCGCCGCCCCTACCACCGGCTGCTGCGCAGCCCGCGCTACGAGGCCATGGAGGCCCACTTCGACCGCACCGGCCCGGCCGGCCGGGCCATGATGTGCGGCTCCGCGTCCGTGCAGGTCTGCGTGGACGCCGGCCAGGAGGAGCCCGGCCTCTTCGGCCTCGGCCGCCGCTGGCGCCTCGCCCACCTGCTCGGCGCGGTGCTCGTGGCCGCGTTCGCCAACTCCCCCGGCCCGGAGGCCCCGTACGCCGGCTGGCGGTGCGCCCGCCAGGGGAACTGGGCCGACATCGACGGCCGGCGCGCCCTCGCCCCGCCGATGGATGCCGCGCCCCGCTCCGGGTGGGTCCGCCAGGCACTGGACACCGAGCTGATGTGCGTGCGCTCCTACGACGGCGACCCGTGGTCGGTGCCCCGCGGGATGACCTTCCGGGACTGGCTGCGCGGCGGCGGGCTGCCGGGGCTGCGGCCGCCGGACGCCGAGGACCTCGACTACCACCTCAGCACGCTGTTCCCGCCCGTCCGGCCCCGCGGCCACCTCGAACTGCGGATGATCGACGCCCAGCCCGGCGACGACGGCTGGCTGGTGCCCCTGGCCGTCGTGCACGCGCTGTTCGACGACCCGGAGGCGGCGGAGACGGCGTACCGGGTGGCGAAGGCGCTGGCGGACTCGTACGGCCACGGCCCCGCGCCGCGCAACCCGCTCTGGCGGTCCGCCGCGCGGCACGGCCTGGCCGACCCCGAACTGCGGGGCGCCGCGACCGCGTGCTTCCGGGCCGCCGCCGAGGCCCTGCCCCGGCTCGGCGCGAGCACCCGCGTGCGGGACACCGTCGCGGCCTTCGCCGACCGGTACGTCCTGCGCGGCCGATGTCCGGCCGACGACCCGGCCGGGCAGCGGCTCGCCGGAGCGGAGGTCCGCCCGTGACCACCGAAGCGCCCCACACGCCCCCCGTGGACCTGCGGGAGCGGGCGGCCGCCGCACTGACCGCGGCCCGCGCCCGTACGGCCGCGCTCACCGACCCCGTCAGCGAACCGGACCTGGTCGCGCAGCATTCGCCCCTGATGTCGCCGCTGGTCTGGGACCTGGCGCACATCGGGAACATGGAGGAGCTGTGGCTCCTGCGCAACGTCGCGGGCCGCCCGTCCATGCACCCCGAGATCGACCCGCTGTACGACGCCTTCGAGCATCCGCGCGCCGAACGGCCGAAGCTGCCGCTGCTGGCCCCCGAGGAGGCCCGCCGGTACGCGGCCGAGGTGCGCGGCCGCGTCTTCGACCTGCTGGAGCACACCCCCTTCGAAGGCACGGCGCTGCTCGACTCCGGCTACGTCTTCGGCATGATCGCCCAGCACGAACAGCAGCACGACGAAACGATGCTGATTACCCATCAGCTCCGTTCGGGCGCACCCGTCCTGACCGCGCCCGAGCCCGACGCCCCGTTCGATCCCCCGGTCACCGCCGAAGTCCTCGTACCCGGTGGTCCCTTCACGATGGGCACGTCCGCCGAGCCGTGGTCGCTGGACAACGAACGCCCCGCCCACATCCGGGACACCGCAGCGTTCTGGATCGACACGGCGCCGGTGACCAACGCCGCGTACGAGGCGTTCATCGCGGACGGCGGCTACGAGGACCCCCGCTGGTGGGCCCCGGCCGGGTGGGAGCAGATCCGCGCGCACGGCATCGGCGCCCCGCTGTTCTGGCGCCGGGAGGACGGGCGGTGGCTGCGCCGCCGCTTCGGGGTGACCGAGCCGGTACCGGCGGACGAGCCGGTGCTGCACGTCAGCTGGTTCGAGGCGGACGCCTACGCCCGCTGGGCGGGACGCCGGCTGCCCACCGAGGAGGAGTGGGAGAAGGCCGCCCGGCACGATCCGGCGACCGGCCGCTCGACCCGCTACCCCTGGGGCGACGCCGACCCGACCCCCGCCCACGCCAACCTCGGCCAGCGCCACCTGCGCCCGGCCCGGGCGGGCAGCTACCCCGCCGGGGCCTCCGCCCTCGGGGTGCGCCAGCTGATCGGCGACGTGTGGGAGTGGACGGCCTCCGACTTCCTGCCGTATCCGGGGTTCCGGCCCTTCCCGTACCGGGAGTACTCGGAGGTGTTCTTCGGCCCGGAGCACAAGGTGCTGCGCGGCGGCTCCTTCGCGGTCGACGAGGTGGCCTGCCGCGGCACGTTCCGCAACTGGGACCTCCCGGTGCGCCGGCAGATCTTCTCCGGGTTCCGCACCGCGCGGGACGGTGGGGCCTGATGTGCCGTCACCTCGCCTACCTGGGGCCGGAGGTGGCCCTCGGTAGGCTGTTGAGCGAGCCCCCGCACTCCCTGGTGCACCAGTCCTGGGAACCCCGCCGGCAGCGCAACGGCACGGTCAACGCCGACGGGTTCGGCGTCGGCTGGTACGCAGAGGGCGACCCGGTACCGGGCCGCTACCGCCGGTCCGGCCCCGTCTGGGGCGACGAGACCTTCACCGACCTCGCGCGCGTGGTGCGCAGCGGCGCCCTGCTGGCCGCCGTACGGGACGCCACGATGGCCGGGGCCGACGGCGAGGCCGCGGCGGCGCCGTTCGCGGACGGGCCGTGGCTGTTCAGCCACAACGGCGCGGTCCGGAACTGGCCGGACTCGGTGGCTCCGCTCGCGGCCTCCCTGCCGCCCCGGGAGCTGCTCCAGCTGTCCGCGCGGACGGATTCGGCGTTCGTGTGGGCGCTGGTCCTGCGCCGGCTGCGCGACGGGGACGACCTGGGCACGGCGCTCGCCGAGCCGGTCCGGGAGGTGACGTCGGCGGCGCCCGGCTCCCGGCTGAACCTCCTGCTGACCGACGGGTCGGCCATCGCCGCGACGGCCTGGGGCGATTCGCTCTGGTACCTGGCCGATCCGGGGGCCCGCCGCACGGTGGTGGCCTCCGAACCGTACGACGACGACACCCGCTGGTGCGAGGTGCCCGACCGGACCTTGCTGACCGCCACCCGCACCCGGGTCGAACTGACCCCTCTCAAGGAGTCCCCGCTCGGGGAGAAGGAGCGCTCGTGAGTGACTTCCAGTTGACCCGGACCCTCGACGAGAACGCCGCCGAGACCGCGCTGCGCGCGGACGTCCGGCACGGGCTGACGGGCACCCCCAAGGCGCTGCCGCCGAAGTGGTTCTACGACGCGCGGGGCAGCGAGCTGTTCGAGGAGATCACCCGGCTGCCCGAGTACTACCCGACGCGGGCCGAGCGGGAGATCCTGCTGGAACGGGCCGGTGAGATCGCCTCGGCGAGCGGCGCCCGGACCCTGGTGGAGCTGGGCTCCGGGTCCTCGGAGAAGACCCGGCACCTCATCGAGGCGATGCCCGGGCTGGACACGTACGTACCGGTGGACGTGAGCGAGAGCGCCCTGAGGGGAGCCTCGGAGTCGCTCCTGAAGGAGCATCCGCGACTGCGGGTGCACGCGCTGCTGGCCGACTTCACGCGGGCCCTGCGGCTTCCGGAGTCCCCCGGGCCGCGGCTGGTGGTGTTCCTCGGCGGCACGATCGGCAACCTGCTGCCTCCGGAGCGGGCGCTGTTCCTGGCCTCCGTCCGGGCGATGCTCTCGCCGGGGGACGCGCTGCTGATGGGGACGGACCTGGTGAAGGACGAGGCCGTGCTGGTGGCGGCGTACGACGACGGGCAGGGGGTCACGGCGGAGTTCAACAAGAACGTCCTGTCCGTCGTCAACCGGGAGTTGAACGCGGACTTCCACACCGCCGACTTCGAGCACGTGGCGGTGTGGAACCGGGAGCAGGAGTGGATCGAGATGCGGCTGCGGGCCCGGTCGGACCTGCTGGTGAAGATCCGGGCGCTGGACCTGGTCGTGCCGTTCGCGGCGGGCGAGGAGATCCTGACGGAGATCTCCGCGAAGTTCCGTCAGGAGGGCGTGCGCAAGGAACTGGCTTCCGTTGGACTGGAGTTGACCCAGTGGTGGACGGACGCGGCGGGCCGCTTCGCGCTGTCCCTGTCGGTCGCCCACGCCCCGGCCCGCTGAGCGGGGATCCCCGCTAGCGGCGCCGGGCCCGCGGCGGCTGCGACGGCCGCCTGAGCCGCCGCCGCGAGGTCCCGCCGGTCCGCGTACCGGCCCGGCGGGATCCGCGGCAGCAGACTGACCTCGGCCCGCACGCCGCGGGCCCGGGCGATGCGCCAGAGGGATGCGGTCAGCGGATCGTCGCCGACGAAGGCGGGCTCCCCGGCCGGCGCCCCGTCGCCCCGCAGGTACGCGAGGTGCACGGGCTGCACGGGGACCCGCGCGTCCAGGGCCGCCTGGAACGCGGCCCTGCGGAAGGGTCCCCGGGCGCGGCCGCACCAGGTGGACCCCTCGGGGAAGACGGTGACCCGGCCTCCGGCCAGCAGGGCCGCGGTGATGCTCCCTATGGTGGCGGGCAGGGCGCGCAGCCGGTCGCGTTCGATGAACAGGGTTCCGGCCCGCCGGGCGAGGCGGCCGATGACCGGCCAGGTCCGGAGGTCGCTCTTGGCCAGCATCCGGGAGGGCAGGACAGCCAGGACGAGCGGGATGTCCAGCCAGGAGATGTGGTTGGCGACGATCAGGCGCCCGCCGTCCGGACCGGGGCTGCCGTACGGGGTGACGCGCATCCCGAAGGCCCGTACGAGGGCGGTGGCCCAGGCGCGCACCGCCGCGTCCCGGGCCGCGGCGGGCAGCAGCCGGACCGGCGGGGCGCACAGGACGCCGGCGAGGACCAGGGCCGCGGCGGCGGCCAGCCGGAGCACCGCGCGCGGCAGCCCCGCGGTGCCGCCCCGGTGGCCGGCGCAGGCCTCGGGGGTGCACGGCGAGGTGGGCAGCCAGGCGCTCATGCGGCCGGGGCGAGCGAGAGGAAGTGCTTGAGGTAGCGCGGGTTGGTGCGGCGCAGGGAGAGCAGGACGTACAGGTCGGCGCAGCCGAACTCGGCGTCGAGGGCCGGCTCGCCGCAGACCCAGGCGCCCAGGCGCAGGTAGCCGCGGAGCAGCGGGGGCACCTCCATCCGGTCGGGGTGGGCGATGCCCGCGGGGTTCCAGGGGAGGTGCGGGGTGACGCGGTACTCCTCGGGGGCGAGGTGGCGGGCCAGGGTGGTCTCGCGGGTGGCGGCGGCCAGGGTCCCGCCGTCGGCGAGGGGGATCGAGCAGCAGCCGGCGAGCCAGTTGTGCCCCGAGCGGTCCATGTAGCGGGCGAGGCCGGCCCAGATGAGGGCGATGACGGCGCCGTTGCGGTGGTCGGGGTGGACGCAGGAGCGGCCGACCTCGACCAGGTCGGGGCGGATCGGGCCGAGGGCGGAGAGGTCGAACTCGCCCTCGGAGTAGAGGCGTCCGGCGACCGCGGCGCGTTCCGGGGGCAGCAGCCGGTAGGTGCCGACGACCTGGCCGGTCTCCTGGTCGAGGACGAGGAGGTGGTCGCAGTACGCGTCGAAGGCGTCGGCGTCGAGACCCGGCTCCGGGCCGTCGAGGCGGGCGCCGAGCTCTCCGGCGAACACCTGGTGGCGCAGACGCTGGGCCGCGCGCACCTCGTCCTCGTCGCGGGCGAGGCGGACGGCGTAGCGGGGGGCGTGAGCGGGAGCCGGAGCCGGTGCCTCGCGGAAGGCGGCCGGGGCGCCGGTGAGGGGGGACGGGGACAGGGGTGCGATGGTCATGGCGACTCCTGAGCCGGACACGGTGAGCCGGGCCGGCGGGTGTGCGGCCTGGCTCCTTACTTCTTCCGTGGCGGGCTGGATTCGACATGGCCGCGCCGAGGCCCCCGGATGTGCGGACGCTGAACTCGGCGGTGGGCGGCGTCCCGGGGCGCCGGCGGGCACCCCGGGGACGCCGCACCGGGCGGCGGCGGCGCGGTCCTCAGCGTCCGGGGGCGAGCAGCCGGGTGATGGTGTCGGAGGCCGATCTGGCGGCCTCCTTGGGGTCCTGGCCGGTGAGGACGGCCGTCATGTAGGGCTTGATCGGGTTGTCGGCCTCGACCTCCGCCCACCGGGCGGAGTTCGGCGTGGCCCGGCCCTGGGCCGCACCGGGGGCCATGGCCGCCGCGCCCTCGTTGCCCTCGACGACGTGCGCCAGGGTGGTCCGGTTCGGCACGTAGCTCATGGTGCGGGCGAGCTCGGTCTGCCACTTCTCGCTGACCAGGGCGGTGATCACGTCCACCGCGTGGGCCCGCTGCCCGGTGTTCTCGGGGATGATCAGGTCGGAGCCGCCGGTGAAGACGGCGCCCGGCTTCTCGGAGGTCTTGCCGGGGATCGGGAAGAAGCCCAGCTTGTCCTTGAGGGCCGGGTTGGCCGCCTCGATCTCCTTGACCTGGCTGGGCGGGGCGATGATCTGGGCGACCTGGCCGCGGGCGAACACCTCCGACTGCGGGGGCGTCTCCTCGTCCGCGTCCTTGGGGCCGTCGCCGAGCGCCTGGAGCTGCTTGTAGAACTCCATTCCGGCCAGGGCCTTGTCGTCGTGGAGCGCGCCCGTCCACGTGCCGCTGTTCTCGACGGCGAGCTCGCCGCCCTCGTCCCAGACGAACCCGGCGAGGACGTACCAGTTCTGGCCCGCGAGGTAGATGCCCTGCTGGTCGCCCTTGTCGAGCCGCTGGGTGGCCTGCATCCACTCCTGGCGGTTCTTGGGCACCGCCTTGACTCCGGCCCCGGCGAAGAGGTCCTTGTTGTAGATCACCACCCGGTTGGCCGCGTACCAGGGGACCCCGTACTGGGCGCCGTTGACGCTGCCGGGGTCGGAGAGGCCCTTGAGCCAGTCCTTGTTGCCCCATTCGCGCAGGCCCTCCAGGGTGAGTTCGGAGAGCCCGCCGACCTCGATGTAGCGGGCCACCTGGGTGTTGCCCACCTCGATGACGTCGGCTCTCTCCTTGCTCTTGCCGGAGAGGACTCCGGTCACCTTGTCGCCGATGCCGGTCCAGTCCTGGATCTTCACCTCCAGGTCGACGTCGGGATGCTCGCGTTCGAACGACGCGGTGAACTTGCCGATGAAGTCGTCGGAGGCGCTGCCCTTCATCAGCCAGAGCGTCACCTTCTGGGGCCCTGCGGCCGAGTCGGCCAGCTGGCTGCAGCCCGTGAGGGCGGTCGCGGCCGCGAGGGCGGTGCACACGGCAAGGAAGCGCATCTTCACGAAGGTCACCTTCTGGGAACGGGGCTCAGATGGCTTGAAATTGGCATAGACCAATAGGCGGGTCAAGAGGGTTTGGCCCGGGACTCTTCGCACAAAGTTCGCGGAGGATGACGAACTGGGGCACCGTGGAACAAGGCAACAGCCACCCAGTGTCGGGAGACCCCCATGTCCAATCACACGTACCGGGTGACCGAGATCGTCGGCACTTCCCCCGACGGCATCGATCAGGCCATCAGCAACGGGATCACCCGGGCGGGGCAGCACCTGCGCAATCTGGACTGGTTCGAAGTCGTGCAGGTGCGCGGGCACATCGAGAACGGCGAGGTCGCGCACTACCAGGTGGGCCTGAAGGTCGGCTTCCGCCTCGACGAAGACGCCTGAGGCCCGGCCCCGGCCGCCCGGCCCGGCGCCCGGGGCACCCGAGCCCGAGCGGCACGGACCCGCCCGACCGTACGGCGCTCCCGTGCGGGCACGCCCCCCGGGGCTCACCCCGCGAGGCGGCGCCGGCGCCGGTTCGCGGGGGCCGCGTACGCCGCTCGGGTCCGCCCCTGGGGCACGGCAGGCTCCGGGCGCGGCCACGCGCTGGTGCGAGCCCTGGGGTGCGGCCCGTTCCGGTGTGAGCCCTCCGGCCCGCTCCGGCGCACGTCTCCGGCGCGAGCCTCAGGTGCGCCCCTCGCCCTCCTGGGCCGCCTTGAGCTCCGGCGCGTCCGCCGCCCAGTCCGCCAGGACCACCCGGAAGCCCGCGGCGCGCGCAGCCCCGCACACCAGCTCGTCGTCGTCGACGAGCATCCGCACCTCGCGGCCCCGGGCGAGCCGCTTCAGCACCTCCAGCTTGGTCTGCCGGGCCGGGCGGCGGTCCTGGTTCCCGCGCATCCACAGCGTCCCCTCGGGCAGGCCGTGCCGGGCGAGCCAGCCGACCGTGTCCTTCCGGCACCGCTCGGGGCGGCCCGTCAGGTACACCACCTCGCACTCCTGCGCGCTCTCCAGAGCCAGCGCCACCCCGCGCGCGAGCGGCGGATCGGCCGGAGCCGCGCCGAAGAAGCCGTTCCAGTCCCGCGGCCGGCCCTCCAGGAAGTGCTGGCGGTGGGCCGTGTCGGCCAGGGTGTTGTCGATGTCGAAGACGGCCAGCGGCCGCGCGGTGCTCTCGGTCATCCCGCCACCCTAGGGCGCGCCCCGGCGAAGCCGGCCGGGAGGGCGAACGGCCCGCGGCCGGGCATCACGACTCACGACGGCCCGGGAATCCTCGCGGCCGCCCGGCGTTGACACGAGTGTGATCCGAACCGTTTCGATACTCGACCGGTCGCGCACCCGCGAGGGCCACCCCGCCCCGCAGGCGCTGCGCGACACCGTGGACCTGGCCCGCACGGCCGAGGAGCTCGGCTACCACCGCTTCTGGGTCTCGGAGCACCACAGCGTGCCCGGCGTGGCGGGTTCCGCCCCCACCGTGCTCGCGGCAGCCGTCGCCGGCGCGACCCGGCGGATCCGGGTCGGCACCGGCGGGGTCATGCTGCCCAACCACCAGCCGATGGTGGTCGCCGAGCAGTTCGGCGTACTGGAGTCCCTCTTCCCCGGCCGGATCGACATGGGTCTAGGCCGCTCCGTCGGCTTCACCGACGGGATCCGGCGCGCCCTGGGCCGCGACACCGGGGACGCCGACCGGTTCGAGGAGCAGCTGACCGAGCTGCTGGGCTGGCTCGACGGCAGCCAGGCGGCCCACCCCGAGGTCCACGCGCGTCCCGCGGAGGGGCTGCGGATCCCCGCCTTCGTCCTGGCCACCGGCGCAGGGGCCGGGATCGCCGCCCGGGCCGGGCTGCCGCTGGTCGTGGGCGACCTGCGCTCCCGCGACCGGGTCGCGGAGGCCGTCGCGACCTACCGCGGGCAGTTCCGGCCCTCTGCGTGGAGCCCCGAACCGTACGTCGTGGTCTCCGGGACGGTCGCGGTGGCCGCCACCGCGGAGGCGGCCCGGCGGATCCTGGTGCCGGAGGCGTGGTCCGTGGCGTACTCCCGCACCCGGGGGAGCTTCCCTCCGCTGCGGCCGGCCGAGGAGGTCGAGGCGCTGGAGATGTCCCCCAAGGAACGGGAGCTGTACGAGGGAGCCCTCGCCGGGCACGTCCACGGCACCGAGGAGCAGGTGGCGGCGGAGCTCTCCGAGGTGGCCGCCCTGACCGGAGCCGACGAGCTGCTGGTCACCACGTCCACGTACGACCGGACGGCGCTGCTGGACTCCTACCGCGGGCTGGCCCGGATCGCAGGCCTCTAAACTGGGACGAATGCACCCGCCCGCGTCCGCGCCCCTCCCCGCCGGTCCCCCCGCACGCGATCCCCGCGCCCCTGATGCGGGCACCGCGGATCCGCGGGGCTTCGATCCGCGCGGCCTCGGTCCGCAGGGCCAGGATCCGCGGGGCTTCGACCCGTACGTCCGTGTCCGGGGCGCCCGGGAGCACAATCTGCGCGGCGTCGACGTGGACGTCCCGCGCGACGCGCTGACCGTGTTCACGGGCGTCTCCGGTTCCGGCAAGAGCTCGCTCGCCTTCGGCACGCTCTACGCGGAGGCCCAGCGCCGGTACTTCGAGTCGGTGGCCCCGTACGCCCGGCGCCTCATCCACCAGATCGGCGCGCCGAAGGTCGACTCCGTCACCGGGCTGCCGCCCGCCGTCTCGCTGGAGCAGCGCCGCTCCTCCCCCGGCTCGCGCTCCTCGGTGGGGACGGTGACCCTGCTGTCGAACTCGCTGCGCATGCTGTTCTCCCGGGCCGGCACCTATCCCCCGGGCGGCCGGCACCTCGACTCCGACGCCTTCTCCCCCAACACCGCGGCCGGAGCCTGCCCTTCGTGCCACGGCATCGGCCGGATCCACCGCACGAGCGAGGAACTGCTCGTCCCCGATCCGGACCTGTCGATCCGTCAGGGGGCCATCGCTGCCTGGCCCGGCGCCTGGCAGGGCAAGAACCTGCGGGACGTCCTCGATGCGCTGGGACACGACGTGGACCGGCCCTGGCGGGAGCTGCCCGCGAGGGACCGCGAGTGGATCCTGTTCACCGAGGAGCAGCCGGTCGTGACCGTGCACCCGGTGCGCGACGCCGACCGGATCCAACGTCCTTACCAGGGCACCTACATGAGCGCCCACCGGTACGTCATGCGGACGTACGCCGACAGCAAGAGCGCCGCCCTGCGGGCGCGCGCGGAGAAGTTCCTCACCGACTCGCCGTGCCCCGCCTGCGGGGGGCGCCGGCTGCGGCCGGAGGCACTGGCGGTCACCTTCGCGGGGTACGGCATCGCGGACCTCGCGGGGATGGCGCTGTCCGAGCTGGACGCCGTACTGGCCGCCGCCCCCGCCTCCCCGGACGCGGGCTCCGATCCCGCGTCCGGAGAGGCGGCGCGGGTGCTCGCGGAGGACCTGCGCTCGCGCATCGGACCCGTCACGGAACTGGGTCTGGGCTACCTGAGCCTGGACCGCACCGCGCCCACCCTGTCGGCGGGCGAACTGCAGCGGCTGCGGCTGGCGACCCAGCTGCGCTCGGGGCTGTTCGGGGTGGTGTACGTGCTGGACGAGCCCTCGGCCGGGCTGCACCCCGCCGACGCGGAGGCCCTGCTCGGCGTGCTGGACCGGCTCAAGGCGGCCGGGAACACGGTGTTCGTCGTGGAGCACCACCTGGACGTGGTGCGGCACGCGGACTGGCTGGTGGACGTGGGGCCGCTGGCCGGGGAACACGGCGGACAGGTGCTGTACAGCGGCCCGCCCGCGGGCCTGGCGGACGTACCGGGGTCCGCCACGGCGCCGTACCTGTCCGGGACGGTCCCGGCGGACCGGGCGCGCCTGCCGGTGCGGACGGCGACCGGGTCCGTGCACCTGAGCGGGGTCGACCGGCACAACCTGCGCGGCGTGGAGGTCCGGTTCCCGCTGGGGGTGTTCACGGCGGTGACCGGCGTGTCCGGGTCGGGGAAGTCGACCCTGGTGAGCCAGGTGCTGGCCCGGGAGGTCGGCGAGCGGCTGGCCGACCCGGACTTCCCCGTACGGCGGCTGGTGGCCGTCGACCAGAAGCCGATCGGGCGCACCCCGCGCTCCAACCTGGCCACGTACACGGGCCTGTTCGACGTCGTGCGCAGGCTCTTCGCCGCGGCGCCGGAGGCACGGGCGCGCGGCTGGAAGGCGGGCCGGTTCTCCTTCAACGTGCCGGGCGGCCGGTGCGAGACCTGCCAGGGCGAGGGCTTCGTCTCGGTGGAGCTGCTGTTCCTGCCGAGTACGTACGCCCCGTGCCCCGCCTGCGCCGGAGCCCGGTACAACCCCGGGACCCTGGAGGTCCGGTACGGGGGGCTGGACATCGCGGAGGTCCTCGGCCTGACGGTGGAGGCGGCGGCGGTCTTCTTCGCCGAGGAGCCGGCGGCCGCGCGCAGTCTGCGGGCCCTGGAGGACATCGGGCTGGGCTACCTGCGGCTCGGGCAGCCCGCGACGGAGCTGTCGGGCGGCGAGGCCCAGCGGATCAAGCTGGCCACGGAGCTGCAGCGACTGCGCCGCGACCACACCCTGTACGTCCTGGACGAGCCGACGACGGGCCTGCACCCGGCCGACGTACGGGTGCTGCTGCGGCAGCTGCACGGGCTCGTCGACGCCGGGCACTCGGTGGTCGTCGTCGAGCACGACATGGCGGTGGTGGCGGGCGCGGACTGGGTGGTCGACCTGGGCCCGGGCGGCGGTACCGAGGGCGGCCGCGTCGTGGCGTCGGGCACCCCGGCGGAGGTGGCCGCGGCCGGGGTGGGCCGCACGGCACCGTACCTGGCGCGGGCGCTGGCGGAGGGCGGCAGCCGGGACGCCCGGTGACGACGCGGCCGGGTGCCGGCGCGGCCCGGTGCCGGCGCTACGCGTCGCCGGCCAGCAGGTTCTGCGGCAGCTCGCGGAAGCTCCACAGGCCCCGGCGGCGGGTGAACATCCAGACGAGGTCGTAGCGGTCGGGCCAGGCGGCGGGTACGCCGACGACCTGGTGGGCGCCGAGGGCCCGGACCAGACGGGGGATGCCGGCCGGTTCCCAGCAGACCAGGGCGGGCATCGGGGCGGCCAGCAGGGCCCGGGCGAGCACGGGCTCGGCGCCGACGGCGAACTCGGCGCGCACCGGTGTGCGCAGCGCGGTGGCGAGGGCCGTCACCGTCTGCCGGCACCGCTCGGGGGCGGCCTTGCCGCCGGCCGCGAAGACGGCGGCGGGACGCGGCAGGGAGGAACGGGCCGAGGGCGGGAAGAGGCGGGGCAGCTCCTCGGCGCGCCGCAGGCCGCGGCCGGACAGCGAGCCGGGGTGCTCGACGCCTTCGTCGTCCTCGGCGGTGTCACCGGCGTACGGCTTCTCCGCGTGCCGGATCACCATGACCAGGGCGTCCTGTGGGCCGGCCGGCGGGCCGGGGGCCGGGCCGCCGGGCTGCTCCTCGGACGTGCAGCCGGCCGCGGCCAGCGGGGCCAGGGCGGCGGCCAGCACGGTACGGCGACGCGGTCCGGACCCGGTGGGGGCATGTGGCATGGGGCCCACTGTCGCCCATGGCCGGGGGCAGGCCGGGGCGCGGCGCGGTGCGGGCGGCCCCGGTCAGCCGATCGGCGCAGGCGGGAGCGGGGGCGCCGCGGGGTCGCGGGGCGCGGGAGCGGGCGTCCCGGCGGCCGGCGAGGTCGTGGCCGCCGGGAGCGTCACGGCGGGGACGGCCTCGGGGGCGGCTTCCGGGCAGGGCCCGGGCGTCGCCGGTTCGGCTTCGGGCTTCGCCGGTTCGGCCTCGGGCTTCGCGGGTTCGGCCGGTCTCTCGTACGGGGACGGGACGGGGAAGTAGGCCTCCAGGAACGCGGTGACCGCGCGCTGCTGGGCCTGGGGGGAGAGCCGCGTACCGGCGTCGTCGGCGAGGCAGAAGGCGTCGGACCCGCGGTGGTGGACCATGTCGCCCAGGCGTTCCAGCTCGTCGGCCCGTCCGGTGGACACGTACTCGGCGGCCAGCTCGCCTTCGACCGCGTGGCCGTCCGCGAGGGCCAGGTGGACCGCGAGGGTGACGGGGGCGATGTCGGTGGCGCTGCGGAACACGGACCGGCTGGTGGCGGTGAGGCCGCCGGGCAGCCGCTCCTCGAGGTGGTCGAAGAGGGAGCGGCTGAGGGGGTAGGGGGTGTGGGCCAGGATCCGCGGATAGGTACGGCCGACGGCGGATTCCACGGCCCGGCGCGTGGCGCGCTGGGAGAGGGTGAAGACGTCGTCCTCGGCGTCGGGGGAGCTGGGCGGTACGGCGCGGTCGTCGTGGAAGACCTTGGGGAGCCCGGAGGGGAGGAAGAAGTTCTGCGGCCGCTGCGAACGGCCGAGGAAGATGTCGTCGTTGAAGTAGACGAAGTGCTCGGCGAGGCCGGGTATCCGGTGCAGCTGGGTCTCGATGGCGTGCGAGTTGAAGACCGGCAGGACCTCGGGTTCGGCGAACAGGTCGCGGTGGTCCACGACCGTGATGCCCGGGTGGTCGGCGGCCAGCCACGCGGGGACCTGGTCGTCGGTGACCAGGAAGACGTGCCGGATCCAGGGGGCGTGTGCGGCGATCGACCGCAGGCAGTAGCGCAACTCGCCGCGGTCGCGGTAGCGGTGCTCGCCGCGGTCCACGGCGGGCGCGCCGGCGGCGTCCGGGGCGGCGGCTGCTCCCGTGCCGGCGGCTTCCCCGTCGGTCGGCCGCTGCGCCGCGGTGGCCGCTGCCGCGGCGGCGGCCGCCTGCTCGCGGCGGCGGCGCCAGGCCGGGTCGGAGGCGTCCACCCAGGTGATGACGGCGTCGATCGGGAAGTCGATGTCGTCGGGGAAGCGCCGGGCCAGGGCGTCCACCACGGGGTACTCGCGGTCGCCGACGCGATGGGTGCCGGTGGCGGCCAGGGAGGGCACCCACCAGCCGAACGGCGTCTCGCGCAGCGAGGCGACCCCGCCGGCGCCGGAGTCGGAGGCGTCCCAGAACTCGAGGTCGCAGCCGTGGTCGGAGCCGAGGTGGAGGGTCCGGCCGGAGGTCACCACCGGCTGGTGGAGGCGGATGCCCTTGACCCCGGGGCGCGGTGCCCCGTCCTCGGCGGCGGCTTCCGCCGAGGCCACGGCCGCGGGGAGCGATTCGGCGAGTACGGTGGCGAGCACCCCGCCGTCGCCGAGGAGTTCGGCGTACACGGGCCGGCCGGCGAAGGCTTCGGCGCAGGCTCGGAGCGCCGCGTCGCGGCAGCCGGGGGCGATGGCCACCCGGTGGCTCAGTCCTCCGTCGGGGACGAGGCCGTAGCCGATGTCCGCCGCTTCCAGCGCCTCGGCGGCGGCCCGGAGGTTCGCCGTGCGCAGCCCGGCGGGCAGCACGTCGTCCCGTACGACGGTCAGCCGGCCCCGGTAGCGGACGACGCCCTCGGTCTCGGCCAGGTCGGCCAGGATCTCGTCCTCGCGGCCGGGCCGGCGCGGCGCGGCGGCCGCCCGGTCTCCGGACCCGGTGCGCTCGCGCTCGTGAGCGGCGGGCTGGTGCGGGACGCCGCCGGGTTGCCCCAGTACGCGGGCGAGGCGCCGGAGCCCCGCCCAGTTGAGGTACCGGCGGATACCACTCATCTTCTACACCTCGGGGTTCGCGGACGCGACAGGCCTTCTGCCAGGTCCGGCAGCCCCCGAAAAGCCAACGTCAGCATAAGCCGACACATACGGCGGATGGACGGGACTTCCGCCTCCCGGTTGTTTCTCATCCGACTCTCATGCCCCTCCCGCCGGGGATCCACCGGGCCACCGGGACGTTTCCGGGGCTCCGGCGGGCAACTGCCGGTCCGCGGCGGTCAGCGCGGCCCCTTGCGGAGCGCCCGCAGCCACTCCTTGTTCATCGCGGCGATCGAGGGCAGGGGGATGCCCTTGGGACAGGCGGTGGCGCACTCCCCCGCCAGGGTGCAGCCGCCGAACCCCTCCTCGTCCATCGTGGCCACCATGTCCAGGACGCGGGTCTCCCGCTCGGGCGATCCCTGCGGGAGGACGTTGAGGTGGTTGATCTTGGCCGAGGTGAAGAGCATCGCCGATCCGTTGGGGCAGGCCGCCACGCACGCACCGCAGCCGATGCACTCCGCGTGCTCGAAGGCGTGGTCGGCGTCGTGCTTGGGCACGGCGGTGGCGTGTGCCTCGGGGGCGGCTCCGGTGGGGGCGGTGATGTAACCGCCGGCCTGGATGATCCGGTCGAAGGAGCCGCGGTCGACGACGAGGTCCTTGACCACGGGGAAGGCGGCGGCCCGCCAGGGTTCGACGTCGATGGTGTCGCCGTCGGCGAAGGACCGCATGTGCAGCTGGCAGGTGGTGGTGCGCTCGGGGCCGTGGGCGTCGCCGTTGATGACGAGGCTGCACGCGCCGCAGATGCCCTCGCGGCAGTCGTGATCGAAGGCGACCGGGTCCTCGCCGCGCAGGATGAGGTCCTCGTTGAGGGTGTCGAGCATCTCCAGGAAGGACATGTCCTTCGAGATGCCGTCGACCGCGTAGGAGGCCATGGCGCCGGGGGCGTCGGGGTTCTGCTGGCGCCAGACGCGCAGGGTGAGCTTCATGCGTAGCTCCGCTGGGTGGGGTGGACGTACTCGAAGACGAGGTCTTCCTTGTGCAGGACGGGCGCGCTGCCGGTGAACTCCCAGGCCGCGGCGTACGAGAACTCCTCGTCGCGGCGCTCGGCCTCGCCCTCCGCGGTCTGGGACTCCCCGCGGAAGTGGCCTCCGCAGGATTCCGCGCGGTGGAGGGCGTCGAGGCACATCAGCTCGGCGAGCTCCAGGTAGTCGACGATGCGGTTGGCCTTCTCCAGGGACTGGTTGAACTCCTCGCCGCGGCCGGGGACCTTGATCCGCCGCCAGAACTCCTCCCGGATCTCCGGGATCCGCTGGAGCGCCTTGCGCAGGCCCTCCTCCGTCCGGGCCATGCCGCAGTACTCCCACATCAGCTCGCCGATCTCCCGGTGGAAGGAGTCCGGGGTGCGGTCGCCGTCGACGGCGAGGAGCTTCGCGAGGCGCTCACGGGTCTCGCGGACGGCGGCCGCGGTCTCGGGGTGCGTGCCGTCGACGGCTTCCCGGTGGGGGTGGCGGGCCAGGTAGTCGTTGATGGTGGAGGGCAGGACGAAGTAGCCGTCGGCCAGTCCCTGCATCAGGGCGGACGCGCCGAGCCGGTTGGCTCCGTGGTCGGAGAAGTTGGCCTCGCCGATGGCGAAGAGGCCCGGGACGGTGGTCTGGAGGTCGTAGTCGACCCAGAGGCCGCCCATCGTGTAGTGGACGGCGGGGTAGATCCGCATGGGGACCTCGTACGGGTTCTCCGCGGTGATCCGCTCGTACATCTCGAAGAGGTTGCCGTACTTCTCGGCGACCTTGTCCCGGCCCATGCGGCGCATGGCGTCGGCGAAGTCGAGGTAGACGCCCTGGCCGCCGGGGCCGACGCCGCGGCCCTCGTCGCAGACGTTCTTGGCGGCGCGGGAGGCGATGTCGCGGGGGACGAGGTTGCCGAAGGAGGGGTAGATCCGCTCCAGGTAGTAGTCGCGCTCGGACTCGGGGATGTCCGCGGCGGGGCGGTCGTCGCCCTCGGCCTTGGGGACCCAGATGCGGCCGTCGTTGCGCAGGGACTCGCTCATCAGGGTGAGCTTGGACTGGTGGTCGCCGGTGCGCGGGATGCAGGTGGGGTGGATCTGCGTGAAGCAGGGGTTGGCGAAGTACGCTCCGCGCCGGTGCGCCCGCCAGACGGCCGTGGCGTTGGAGTTCATGGCGTTGGTGGAGAGGTAGAAGACGTTGCCGTAGCCGCCGCTCGCCAGCACCACCGCGTCGGCGTGGTACGGGGTGATCTCGCCGGTGACCAGGTCGCGGGCCACGATGCCGCGGGCCACCCCGTCGACCACGATCAGGTCGAGCATCTCGGTGCGCGCGTGCATCTCGACGTTGCCCGCGGCGATCTGCCGGGAGAGCGCCTGATAGGCGCCGAGGAGGAGCTGCTGTCCGGTCTGCCCGCGGGCGTAGAAGGTGCGGGAGACCTGGACCCCGCCGAAGGAGCGGGTGTCGAGGAGGCCGCCGTACTCGCGGGCGAACGGGACGCCCTGGGCCACGCACTGGTCGATGATCTCGACGGAGATCTGGGCGAGCCGGTGCACGTTGGACTCGCGGGCCCGGAAGTCCCCGCCCTTGACGGTGTCGTAGAAGAGCCGGTGCACGGAGTCGCCGTCGTTGCGGTAGTTCTTGGCCGCGTTGATGCCGCCCTGGGCGGCGATGGAGTGGGCCCGGCGCGGGGAGTCGGAGAAGCAGAACTGGACCACGTGGTAGCCCTGTTCGGCGAGGGTGGCGCCGGCGGCGCCGCCCGCCAGGCCGGTGCCGACGACGATGACCGTGTGCTTGCGGCGGTTGGCCGGATTGACCAGCTTGGCCTCGAAACGGCGCCGGTCCCAGCGTTCCGCGATCGGGCCGTCGGGAGCCTTGGCGTCGGCCAGGGGGGCACCGGTGGTGTAGGCGGCGAAGCCGCTGTCGTAGGGGCTCATGGTCAGCTCACCACTCCGGTCATGACGGCGACGGGGACGGACACGAAGCCCGCGAAGAGGACGAGGGCCAGGGCGTTGGCCAGGAACTTCAGCGTCCGGTCGCGCCGCGCGCTGCCCGCGCCGAGGGTCTGTGCGGCACTCCAGAAGCCGTGGCGGACGTGCAGGCCCAGGGCGGCCATCGCCACGAGGTACACGGTGTTGCCGTACCAGGTGGAGAAGGTGGAGAGGACGTTCTCGTAGGGGTGGCCGGCCCACGCGCGCTCGTTGACGGTGAGCGTCGTGAGGTCGAGGAGGTGCCAGACGATGAACAGGGCCAGGATGATGCCGCCCCAGCGCATGGTGCGGGTGGCGTAGCTCGCGCGGCGGCGCTTGTGGGCGTACTTGACCGGTCGGGCCCTGATGTCCCGCCGGCTGAGCTGGTACGCGGACACGGCGTGGGCCACGACGGCCGCCACCAGTACGACCCGGACGATCCACAGCGCCCACTCGTAGTGCAGGAACGGCGCTCCGAGGGTGCGCAGCCAGTGGGCGTAGCCGTTGAACTCGTCCGCACCGAAGAAGATCTTGAGGTTGCCGAGCATGTGCACGACGAGGTAGCCGAGCATGACGAGGCCGGAGACCGCCATGACGGTCTTCTTGCCGACCGACGAGTCCCAGATGGTGCGCGTGGTGGACGGCCGTCGGCCCGTCCGCGTTGCCAGAGCCATGCCACCGACGGTAAGGACCTAGGTCCCGAAAGGTCCAAGACATGATGGAGCTCCTCTCGATAGCCCTCCCCTATGGAGGGGCGTAGCCTGGGCGGATGCAGTTCCAGCAGCTCCTGTACTTCGTGGCCGTGGCGGAGACCCGGCACTTCACCCGGGCCGCGGAGCGGGTGCACGTGGCCCAGCCCTCGCTCTCCCAGCAGATCAAGGCGCTCGAGCGGGAGCTGGGGGCCGAGCTGTTCAGCCGGGCCCGGGGCAACATCGCGCTCACCGACGCCGGCGAGGCCCTGCTGCCGCTGGCGCGGCGGATCCTGGCGGACGCGGACACGGCCCGGCAGGAGGTGCAGGAGCTGGCCCAGCTGCGGCGCGGCCGGGTCCGGCTGGGCGCCACCCCGAGCGTGTGCACGGGCCTGCTGCCGGACGTGCTGCGCGCCTTCCACGCGGCGCATCCGGGGATCGAGCTGCTGATCGAGGAGAGCGGCTCCCTCGACCTCGTACGGGAGCTGGCGCGGGGGGCACTGGACCTGGCGCTGATCGCGCTGCCCCTGCCACCCTCGGCTCCGGCGCTGACCACGGTGGAGTTGCTGACGGAGGACCTGGTGGTGGTGTCCTCGTCCGAGCTGCCGGCGCCCGGCGGAGGCGGGGAGCTGACCATCTCCGGGCTGCGGGACGAGCCGATGGTGATGTTCCGGCACGGCTACGACCTGCGGGAGATGACGGTGACGGCCTGCCGGGCGGAGGGCTTCGAGCCGGTGTTCACCGTGGAGGGCGGCGAGATGGACGCGGTGCTCGGATTCGTCCGGGCCGGCCTGGGCGTGGCGGTGGTCCCGGCGATGGTGGTCGACCGGGCGGGCCCGGGCCTGCGGGCGACCTCGCTGGCCGGCTCTCCCCTGCGCCGCACGATCGCCCTGGCGCACCGCACGGACGTGGCTCCCCCGCGCGCCGCCCGCGAACTGAAGCGCATCCTCCTCGGCCGACCCGACTGACCCTGCGGATCGGCGGATCGGCGGATCGGCGGATCGGCGGATCGGCGGATCGGCGGATCGGCGGATCCGATCCTGCGGGCCGGACCCCGCAGACCCCGCGGGATCAGGCCCCGCAGGATCAGGCCCCGCGTATGGGCAGCACCCGGTCGAGCCCGCCGGCCAGCATGCCGAACGCCTGGTCGGCTTCGGCCACGGCTTCCGGGTGGGCCTCGTCGGCACTCTTGCCGGTGTCGATCCGACGGTAGTTCGCCCGGCCCAGCTCGTGACGGGCGGTCACCAGGTTCAGGGCAGCCAGCCGGGCGGCGAACGGCGGGACCGACTCGGCTTCGAGCACATCGGCCAGCAGTTCCACCTCCCGGGCGCTGTAGTGGGCCAGCCGTGTTTCGAGGCCGGCGGTGGAGTAGACGAGCTTCTGGAAGGCCAGGACGTCGGGGTGGTCGCACAGGCCGGTGATCGGATCGCGCTCCGCGAGGGCCGTCACGAAGTGCTCGCGCAGGGCGCCGACGGGACTGCGTCCCGACTCCCGGTCCCGCACGATGCGCGCCGCCTCGTCCTGATGGTCGGCGAAGCGGTCCAGCACCAGGTCCTCCTTGCTCGGGAAGTACCGGAACAGCGTGGGCTTGGACACCTCCGCCGCCGCGGCGACGTCCGCCACGGACACGGCGTCGAAGCCGCGTTCCAGAAAGAGTTCGAGCGCCGTGGCCGCCAGCTGGCGGCGCGTACGCAGCTTCTTGTTCTCACGGAGACCCGTCGTGTTGTCCATGTGCACACCCTAGCACGGAATCACAACCGAGTTAGTTTTTTTACCGGGTTGCTTTTTCTTTCCGGAGGCGCTTTCCTTGAGGCATCGGCTGAGACATCGGCACGACGCACGGAGGAGAGGACTTGCCATGACCGACGTACTGATCGCCGGAGCCGGCCCCACCGGGCTGACCCTGGCGTGCGAACTGGCCCGGCGGGGTGCGCAGGTGCGGATCCTGGACCGGCGCACCGCGCCGCACCGCGAATCCCGCGGCAAGACGCTCCACCCCGACACGCTGGCGCTCCTCGAAGGCCTGGACGTGGCCGGACGGCTCGCGGGCATCGGCAGCCGCGGGCTCGTCTTCCGCAAGTACTTCGACGGGGTCCACGTGAGCGACACCCGATACGACGGCGCCCTCTTCATGGGGCAGTGGCAGATCGAGGAGGTGCTGCGCGAGCGGCTCGCGGAGCTCGGCGTCGCCGTGGAGTACGGGACCCGCCTCACCGGGATCCGCCAGGACGGGGCGGGAGTCGACGCGGAACTGGCGGACGGCCGGGCCGTCCGGAGCCGCTATCTGGCCGGGTGTGACGGAGGCTCCAGCAGCACCCGCAAGCTGCTCGGCATCCCCTTCGAGGGGAGCACGGAGCCGGCGCCGACGATGGTGCTCGGGGACGTGACGGCTCTGGGCCTCAGCCGGGACCACTGGCACCAGTGGTTCGGCTCGGACGGCGGCGCCGTGCTGCTCTGCCCGATACCGGGAACCGCGACCTTTCAGCTGCAGGCCTCGCCCGAGCGGGACGAACGCGGCGATCCGCTGCCCCCGTCACCGGAGGGCTTCCAGCGGCTCTTCGAGCGGTACGCCCGGATGCCGGGGATACGGCTGGCGGAGCCGACCTGGCTCACGGCTTGGCGCGTGAACGTCCGGATGGCGGCGCGCATGCGCGAGGGCCGGGCCTTCCTCGCCGGGGACGCCGCCCACGTGCACCCCGTGGCCGGCGGGCGGGGCATGAACGCCGGCATCCACGACGCCTTCGCCCTCGGCCGGATCCTGGCCGCCGCACTCGCCGCTCCGGCCGACGCAGCCGGGGAGGACCCGCTCGACGCGTACGAGGCCGAGCGGATGCCGTTCGCCGCCGATCTGCTGGCCGACACGACCCGGCGGCACGAACGGGTCCTGGCCGCCGTCCGCGAGCCCGGCAACGGGACGGAGACCGGCCTGGGCTGACCCTCCGGCGGCGTCCGGGCCTCCGCCCCGAGCCCGGCCCCGCTCGTCGACCGCCGGCCGTCGGCCGACCGCCCGGCTCCCGGACCGGCCCCGGGCGCCGCACGGCAGGAGCGAGTCTGGCTACACACCCCTACGAGAAGGGGGAGCTGGGTGCGGGGGTGGGCACCGCGTCCGAGAGGGACAGCATGTGGATGCGGTCCGGGGCGCCGGGGCGCGCGTAGTACCAGCCCTGCGCGGTGTCACAGCCGAGGTCGCGCAGCTGGGCGGCCTGCGCCCCGGTCTCCACGCCCTCGACGGTGACGGCCAGTTCGAGGCTGTGGGCCAGCGCGACGATCCCCTCCACGATCTTGACGTCGACCGGGTTGGCCGGGTTCTGCTGCATCCCCTGGGTGAAGGAGCGGTCCAGCTTCAGGACGCTGACCGGCAGGCGGCGCAGGTTGGCCAGGTTCGAGTAGCCCGTGCCGAAGTCGTCGAGGGCGATGTCCACGCCCAGGGCGGCGAGCCGGCGCAGCGGTTCGAGGAGCTCGTCGTCGGCGCCGATCAGAGCCGATTCGGTGACCTCCAGGCACAGCGCCCCGGGCGCCAGCCCCGACTTCTCCAGCACCGCGACGGTGTCGGCGACCAGGCCGGGGTGGTGCAGCTGGGTCGGCGAGAGGTTGACGTTGATCCTCAGGGACGCCCCGCCCAGCTGGCTCTGCCAGTTGCGGGCCTGGCGGACGGACTCCTCCAGGACCCAGCGGCCGAGCGGGATGATCAGCCCGGTCCGTTCCGCGAGCGGGATGAACCGGTCCGGCCCGAGTACGCCGTACTGCGGGTGCGACCAGCGCACCAGCGCCTCGGCGCCGTGCACACTGCCGTCGTGCATGTGCACCAGCGGCTGGTACTCGATGAAGAACTCGCCGCGCTCCAGCGCCGCCGGCAGGGCGTTGGTCAGCCCGTGCCGGGTGATGGCCCGGGCGTCGGCCTCGGCGTCGGCGAACTCGAAGCGGTTCCCGCCGGCCGCCTTGGCCCGGTACATGGTGATGTCGGCGCTGCGCAGCACCTCCGCCGGGGTGCGCTCCCTGGCGCGGCCCTCGACGATGCCGATGCTGCCCCGGACCGTCAGCTCCCGGCCCTCGATGCGGATCGGCGTCGACAGCGCGGACAGGATGCGGACGGCGAGGTCGGTCACCTTCTCCTCCGTGTCGGAGCCGGTGGTCAGCGCGACGAACTCGTCGCCGCCGAGCCGCGCGACCACCTCTCCGGGGCCGGTCGCGCAGCTCTGCAGCCGGTCGGCGACCTCCACCAGGAGCCGGTCCCCCGCCGAGTGGCCGAGGCTGTCGTTGACCGCCTTGAACCCGTCGAGGTCCAGGTAGCACAGGCCGAAGCGGCTGCCTCCGGCCCCGCTCAGGGCCTTCTCCAGCCGCTCGAAGAACAGCGTCCGGTTGGGCAGCCCGGTGAGGGCGTCGTGGGTGGCCTCGTACCGCAGGCGCAGGTTGAGCAGCCGGCGCTCGGTGGTGTCCTCCATCAGGGCCAGCTGGTACTGCGGCACCCCCTCGGCGTCGCGCAGCAGCGACACCGTCAGGTTGGTCCAGAGCACGGTGCCGTCGTGCCGGTAGTACGGCTTCTCCACGCGGTAGCTCTCGCGCTCGCCGCGGACCAGTTCGCCGTACATCCGCCAGACGTGCGGGGTGTCGTCCGGGTGGCCCCACTCGCTGACCTTGCGGTCGCGGACGTGGCCCTCCAGGCCGCCGAACATCTGCAGGAGCGCGTCGTTGGCCTCCAGCACGTTGCCGTCCAGGTCGGCGATGCCGATGCCGACGGCCGCCCCCTCGAACACGGCCCGGAAGCGCGCCTCACTGGCGTGCAGCGCCTGCTGGGCGTCGATGCGGGCGGTCAGCGCGGAACGGGCGATGGCCTCCTGCTCCTTGAGCGTGCGCTCGCGCAGGGCCCGGGCGAAGCCGGCCGCGATCCCGTGCTGGAGCCGGGCGCAGCGGGCCCGGTACTCCTCGGTCCCGTCCGCGCCGGAGGCGACGGGCCCGGACGGGGAACCGGCGCCGCAGTACAGGACCAGGTACGACTCGATGACGCCGAGGGTGCCCGCCAGGGCCTCGGGGTCGGTGCAGTGCACCGCGACGAGTTCCGCCCCGACGCGCTGGGCCACGCCGGCGTCGAAGGGCCGGGCGTGCAGGGCCTCGGCGAGCGTCCGGGTGAGCGGCAGGAGGTGCCGCTCGAACTCGGGGCGGGTCAGCGAGGTCGCCGTGACCGGGAAGATCGCGCGGCCCCAGATGGTCGCGAAGCGGGCGATCCGGTCCTCCAGACCGCCCTGCGGCCCCGCGGGCGTCGCCGGGGCGGCCGCCGCCGGTCCTGCGGGCGCCGTGTGCGCTGTGGCGGCCGTCCGGGCGCCCGCCGTCTGTGCCGGAAGTCTCACGCCTTGCGTCCCACGCCGGCGAAGCCCGAGAAGGCGTACGGGTCCTCCTCCGCCTCGAGGTCGTGGGCGCCCGTGGAGATCTCGGGGCGCCAGCCGGGCATCGACGTCAGCCCCGGCTCCACCAGGTCGAAGCCGTCGAAGAAGCGGGTGATCCGCTCCCCGCTGCGCATGATCAGGGGGCTGCGGATCTCGCGGTAGACGCCCACGGTTCCCCCCGCGACCTCCTCCGTGAGGGGGATGCCCTCGTAGGAGGCGTGGGTGAGGATCAGCAGGCTGCCGGGCGCCAGCGCGTCGCGCAGCCGGGCGACGGCGGCGTACGGCTCGTCCTCGTCCTCCAGGAAGTGCAGGACGGCGACGAGCAGCAGGGCCACCGGGCGGTCGAGGTCCAGCAGCCGGGTCACCTCGGGGGCCGCCAGGATGTCCTGGGGCTTGCGCAGGTCGGCGGCGACGATGCCGGTGCGCTCGTCGCCGTCGAGTACGGCCTGGCTGTGCGCCACCGCCACCGGGTCGTGGTCGACGTACACGACGCGGGACTCGGGGTCCGCGGCCTGGGCGATCTCGTGGACGTTGCCGAACGTGGGGATGCCGGAGCCGATGTCGAGGAACTGCGTGACGCCCTGGTCGACGGCGTAGCGCACGGCCCGGCGCATGAATGCCCGGTTCGCCTGCATGATCTTGGGCAGGCCCGGCATGAATTCCATGGCGCGTCGGGCGGCCTGGCGGTCGACCTCGAAATTGTGGGAGCCGCCCAGGTAGTAATCGTAGATACGGGACACGCTCGGCACCGATATGTCGATGCCCGGCGGGGCCCAGGCGGGGCGCTCCATCGAGGTCTCCAAGCCTTGTTCGTGTGGTGGTCCGTCCGAGGTCGGACTCCTGTACGAGCCGAATGTACTGATCATTGCCCAACAGAGCGAGCAAAAGCGGAAATTGACGATCCGTTCTTCGTCACACACCAAAGGCCCTCGCGGGCCCTCCCCACGGTAATGACCGTTACCGACAAATCCCTTTTGGGAATTGATCGTCGAACGATCGGGCCCGTTACACGACGGTCCACAAGCTGGCTCAAACCTCTACGGTCGACACTCCACCC
This sequence comes from Streptomyces sp. NPDC048461, assembly GCF_055587105.1. Taxonomy (NCBI): domain Bacteria; kingdom Bacillati; phylum Actinomycetota; class Actinomycetes; order Kitasatosporales; family Streptomycetaceae; genus Streptomyces; species Streptomyces sp. NPDC048461. Next base: position 234,192 of record NZ_JBVJGW010000013.1, read on the forward strand.
GTTCAGGCGAACCGGGGCCGACCCTCGCGTGCGCGGGCACGCGCGGGCCCATGCTCCCCGGGTGAACAGAGCCTGTGCCAGGCGCCTGCTTGCGGTCCCGGTCCTGCTGTGGGCGGCCTTGGCCGTCACGCCGGCCGTGGCTGATAGCAGCGCCTACGCGACGACCGACTCCGGCGACGGCGCACACGCCGCCGCCGCGGTCACGGCGGTCCTCGGCGGCGGCCGCGGCGGCGGTCCGGGTGGCGGACATCACGGACGCCACCACGGCGGCGGGCACGGAGGGGGACACCACGGCGGACATCACGGCGGGCATCACTGCCCGCCGCCGCCTCCCCCGCCGTGCCCGCCGAAGCCCACGCCCACGCCCACCCCGACCCCCACGCCGCCGCCCGCACCGACCCCGAAGCCCACCCCGCCGCCCGCACCGACCCCGCCCCCCGTGCCCACGCCACCACCGCCGCCTCCCCCGCCGCCCGCACCGGCGCCGCCGAAGCCGGCGCCCAAGCCGGTACCGAAGCCCCCGCCCCCCGAGCCCGCCCCCGCCCCGCCCCGGGCGGCCAAGGCTCCCGCCCCGCCGCCCCCGGCCCCTCCGCCGGCGCCGCCCCCCGTGGTGACCCCGCCGCCGGCGCCACCGAAACCGGTGGCCCGCCCCTCGTACCACGCCCCGTCCCGCAAGCCGGTCGAGCACCACATCTCGCCGGTGACCTTCACCCTGCTGACCGCGGCTCCCGCGGTGCTCGCGATCGTCGCGCTGCGCCCCCGGTAGCCCCGAAGCACCACCTGACAACCGATTGGGAGTCATCTTGTCGGAATGGCTCGTCCTGTCCCTCGCGATGGCCGCGGCGTGCGCCGTGGTCTTGTCCATCGCCTTCTTCAACCACCGCAGGATCGGCGAGGACGACGATCCGAACGAAACCCCGGACGTCATCGAGTACATGACGATGATGATCGGCGTGATCTACGCGATCGTGCTGGGCCTGGCGATCGCGGGCGTCTGGGAGGGCCGCGGAGCCGCCCAGGAGTACGTGCGCCAGGAGGCGCAGGCCCTGCACGAGGTCAACGTCCGCTCCGAGGTCTATCCGGCCGAGGTACGCAAGAAGATCCGGTCCGACGTCGACGCGTACGTGACGTACGTGGTGGACACCGAGTGGAAGGCGATGGGCGAGACCGGCGAACTCACCGACCGCAGCGGGGAGCTGCTGGAACGTATCCGCCGCGACGTCACCGACTACGAGCCGCAGACCGACCACGAGGGCCAGGCGTACCAGCCGCTGGTGGACCAGGTCGCGGTGGTCGACGACGCCCGCAACGCGCGCGGCCAGAGCGCCGGGGCCACGATGCCCGGCGTCGTGTGGTTCGGCCTGATCGCCGGAGCCCTGGTGACCGTGGGTCTGATCTTCACCCTCCAGATCCGCCGGTCGTTCCGGGAGATGCTGCTGGCCGGCCTGTTCAGCGCGCTCATCGCGTTCCTGCTGTTCCTCATCTGGGACTTCGACGCCCCGTTCGGCCGGGGCATCTCGGCCACGGCCGAGCCGTTCTTCGCCCAGTTCCCCCATCTGGGACTGGAGGACTGAGCCCGGGGCCCGGCCCCGTACGGGCCGCCCGCACCGCGCACCACCGGCGCCCGGTAAACCGGGGACGGGCCTCCCGTCCCCGGTTCGGCCTACGGCCGTGCCCCATTCGCCCGTTCCTGATCGCGGGTCACCGCACCCGCGCCTAGCGTGTCGGACATCGAGGCGCACGAACCCCCACGTGCGGAAACCGTTCCGCGGCTGCTCCTCGGGGATCCGGAGAATCAACCATGGGTGCGATACGTACCTCCGCCACAGCCCTGCTGAGCGCCGGTGCCACGGGTGCCGTACTCGCGCTCGGCGCCCTGGGAGCTCCCGCCGCGCACGCGGCCGAGGCGGCCCCCGTCACCTCGTTCGGTTTCACCCTCACCCCCTCCACGGTCGCCCCGGGAGGCCAGGTGGTCCTCGCGGTCACCGGCTGCGACGCCGCCTTCGCGACCTCCTCGTCCGGGGTCTTCGACACCGTGAGCATCGCGCGCGGCCGGACCGCACGGGTCACGGTGGACCGGGACGCGCGGCGCGGAGCCCAGTACTCCGTCTCCTTCACCTGCAACGGGGAGACCGGCTCGACCGACCTGACGATCACCGGCGGTACGAGCAGCCCCACCACCAGCTCCACCACGACGGCGACGGCCGCGGCGACCGCGACCGCGACTCCCAATGCCGTCCGCACCACCCCCGCCGCCACGCGCACCCCCAGCCGCACCCCCAGCCGCACCGCCACGCCCACCGCCGCGGCCGGCACCGCCACCCGCAGCCCGGCCGCCACCGGGACGGCCGTCGCCCCGCCCGTCCGCACGAGCGCCCCGACCGGCACCGCCGCCGGCACCCTCACCTCGGCCCGCGGTGTGCGCGGCGGCCTCGGCGGCAGCGTCGCCGGGCTGGACCCGGTGGAGCTCGGCGCGGGCGCCGGGCTCTTCCTCGCCGCGGCCGGCGGGACGGCGTACGCACTGCGACGCCGCCGGGGCGCCGGCAGGAGCCACTGAACCGCGCACGACGACAACGCAACCGCCGGGGGGGGGCCGGGGGGGGGGCGGGGCCGCGGGGCCCCGGCGGGGGGGGGGGGGGCCCCCCGGGGGGCGGGGGGGGGGGCGCGGGGGGCGGCGCCGCGGGGGCG
>NZ_JBVJGW010000013.1:236889-248517 GCF_055587105.1 Streptomyces sp. NPDC048461
GGGCGACCGCCGCCCGCGCGGCGGGGGGGGGCGGCCCCGCCCCCCCCCCCCGCCCCCCCCCCCCCCGCGCCGGCGGGGGGCGGGGGCGGCCCCCCCCCCCCCGGCCCCCCCCGGCGGTTCGGGGGTGTCCCCCGGGTCCGACCGGGGAGGCCGGCCGGTCAGACCCTGCCGCTGACCGGACGGCGGCGGCGCATCACGTGGACGCCGGCGCCGAGGGCCGCGGCGCCGACGAGGCCCGCACCCATGGCGGTCTCGGCGGCGGACGGGCCGAGGGATCCGCCGATGCCGCCCTGGGAGGGGCGGCCTTCGAGGATCGTGAAGCGGTGCGTGGCCACGAGGCTGCTGTCGTTGCACTTGACCGACAGCGTGTGGTGGCCCGGAGAGGCGTGGTTGAAGATCCGGACGGTGGCGAAGCCGATCGAACCGGCGGACAGGTTGGCCGGCGGAAAGTTGCCGTGCGACGTGACGGTACCGCCGTGTCCGCAGCCCGACGCGCTCACCTGCATCGTGGATCCCTGGTGTACGGAGTACGGGTTCACCGAGATGTTGCTCGGGCCGCCACCCCCGCCCTGAGGCGGGTTCGCAGAGGCGAGTGGGGCACTGAGGGCGACGACGGCACAGGCCGCCGCCGTCACGGCAAGAGCGCGGAAAGCACGCATGGTGGAACCTCCAGCGGGAAGCGCCCCGGAGCGTCGGCCCCGGATGATCGACGAGAACGCCTCCCACGACGAACCCTCGGTGCGGGCCGCAAGCTCCGCATTTCCGCCTTTGGGCCGCCCGGTTGAGCGACACGCCGACGAGCGGACCGCGGAACTGACGGATCCGCAGGTCACGACCCGTCAGGCATTTATGTGACGATTACCTGGATGGGCGCATCCCTTCCGGCCCCTTCGGAGCAGCGCCACCCGTTCGCCCCTCCCCTCTCGCCGTCCCGCCGACGCCGCCTTAGCGTGCGTGAAGCAGGGCGTACTGGGGCGGGACACGCACGCGGGTCGGGACCCCCGCGTCGGGAAGGGAGAACGATGGGCGAGGACGAGACCGGGCAGTCACGCAAACGCTCACCGTGGGGCGCGCTCGCCCTGGTCATGCTCACCGGCCTCGCCATGGTGCGGAACGGTGTGAACATCGACGACGGGCCGCCCCAGCCCACCGCGGCCTCGGCCGTCGCGGTGACGGCCGACCAACTGCCGGCGAACCCGCCGTCGCCACCCGCGGACATGGAGGTGCTGGAGCACTCGTCGGTGCAGCGCATCCGGATCCCCACGATCAGCGTGGACGCTCCGGTGATGACCGTGGGCCTGGACGCCGAGGGCTGGATCGACGCCCCGCCGCCGCAGGACCGGAACCTCGCGGGCTGGTACCTCAACGGCATCTCGCCGGGCCAGCGCGGCTCGTCGGTGATCGTGGGTCACGTGGACAACGCGCAGGGCCCGGCGGTCTTCTACGGCCTGGGGTCGGTCAAGCCGGGCAACCAGATCGAGGTGGAGCGCTACGACGGGCGCACGGCGGTCTTCGAGGTCTACGGCGTGGAGGTGTTCTCCAAGGACGCCTTCCCCGGATCCCGGGTGTACGGCGACACCGGGCACCCGGAGCTCCGGGTGATCACCTGCGGCGGCGGCTACTCGAAGGCGCGCGGATACGAGGGCAACGTGGTCGTCTTCGCCCGCATGGTCGAGGCCCGCTGAGGCGGGACCCGGGCGGCCGGTCGCACCGGCGCCCCCGCCCGGGCCCCCGTCACGGGCCGGGCGGGGGCGCCGTCGCGCAGCGGGCCTCTCAGCGCAGCTGCGCGGCGGGCAGCTCGGGAAGCGTCATCCGGTAGCCCCGTGCGAGGAGTTGGGGCAGGTAGGAGCTGATGGCCCGCACGCTCTGGGAGCGGTCGCCGCCCGCGTCGTGGGAGAGGACGACCACGCCGGGTGCGGCGCCCTTGAGGATCCGCGAGACGATCGCGGTCGTGCCCGGCTCGGTCCAGTCCAGACTGTCGACGGTCCAGGCCAGCGGCTCCATTCCCAGCTCGGCGCCGATCTCGAACGCGGCCCGGTTCCACGCCCCGTACGGGGCGCGGAACCACACCGGAGCCTCCCCCACGGCCCGCCGCACGACGTCGCTGGTGCGGCCGATCTCGGAGACGAGCGCGGGCCGGCTCAGCTTGGGGATGAGCGGGTGGGTCCAGGTGTGGTTGCCGATGACGTGCCCCTCGGCGACCATCCTGCGCAGCAGGTCCCGGTTCTCGTCCGCCATCTCCCCGCAGACGAAGAACACGGCGCGGACGCCGTACCGGGCGAGGACGTCGAGGATGCCCGGGGTGTAGCGGGGGTCGGGCCCGTCGTCGAAGGTGAGGACCATGGCGCTGGCCGTGCTCGGGCCGGTGGGGAGCGACTCGATGGGACGGGTCCGGACGGCCGGTTTCGCGGCGGGCGGCCGGGCGGGCGCCTCGGCGGTCATCGGGCGCAGCCGGTACGCCTTCTCGGGCAGTCCCCGGGAGAGCGCGCCGGGTGCTCCGGCGGCGGGGTTCGGCCCCGGTCCGGCCGCGGGTCCGGATCCGGGGGACGGCGTACCGGGCAGGCCCTCGCCGCCCGAGGTGACCAGTCCGGCGGCGGCAGCGACTCCGAGGAAGACGGCGGTACGCAGGAGCACGCGTCGCCCTACTGTCGGCTCGTCATTTTTCATTATTACTACGTATCAACGAGACGGCCGCGGATGTCGAGGGGCGCGGAGGCGACCGGTCGCCCTCACCCGCACGGACCAGCCGGGGCCGCCGCCGACGGGCTCGGACCCACCGCGGACGAGCGCCCGGCCGAGGCGTCCGGGCTCCGGTCAGCCGCGCCGCACCAGCGGGAACGGGAGCGTCTCGCGGATCGTCAGCCCCGTGAGGAACATGACGAGGCGGTCCACGCCGATGCCGAGACCGCCCGTCGGCGGCATCGCGTACTCCAGCGCGTCCAGGAAGTCGTTGTCGAGTTCCATCGCCTCGGGGTCGCCGCCGGCCGCCAGCAGGGACTGGGCGGTGAGCCGGCGCCGCTGCTCCACCGGATCGGTCAGCTCGGAGTAGGCGGTGCCCAGTTCGGTGCCGAACGCGACGAGGTCCCAGCGCTCCGCGAGCCGCGGGTCCTTGCGGTGCTGGCGGGTGAGCGGGGACACGTCCGTGGGGAAGTCCTTGTAGAAGGTGGGCAGCCCGGTCCTCTCCTCCACCAGCCGCTCGTACATCTCCAGCACCACGTCGCCCCGGGTGTTCTCGGGGGTGTGCGGGACCGAGGCCCGGTCGCAGAGCCGCCGCAGGACGTGTTCCTCCGTGTCGGCGTCGACCTCCTCGCCGAGGGCCTCGCTGATCGCCCCGTACATCGTCTTCACCGGCCAGGTGCCGGAGATGTCGTGCACGACGAGCTTGCCGTCCGGGCCCGCCTTGTGCGCGACGGGCGAGCCGAAGGCGGCGGTGGCCGCGCCCTGGATCAGCTCGCGGGTGAGGTCGAGCATGACGTCGTAGTCGGCGAAGGCCTGGTAGGCCTCCAGCATCGTGAACTCGGGGTTGTGCTTGTAGGAGACGCCCTCGTTGCGGAAGGTGCGGCCCATCTCGAAGACCTTCTCCATGCCGCCGACGCAGAGCCGCTTGAGGTACAGCTCGGGTGCGATGCGCAGGTACAGGTCGAGGTCGTAGGCGTTGATGTGGGTGCGGAAGGGGCGGGCGTTGGCGCCGCCGTGGATCTGCTGGAGCATCGGGGTCTCGACCTCCAGGTAGCCCCGTTCCAGCAGGCCCTGCCGCAGGGCCTGGACCGCGCTGGAGCGGGCCCGTACGACGTCGCGGGCCTCGGGGCTGGAGACGAGGTCGAGGTAGCGGCGCCGGACCCGGGCCTCGGGGTCGGCGAGGCCCTTGCGCTTGTCGGGCAGGGGGCGCAGGCACTTTCCGGTGAGCTGCCAGGAGCTGATCACGAGGGAGAGCTCGCCGCTCCTGCTGGCGCCGACCTCGCCGGTGGCGACCACGTGGTCGCCGAAGTCGACCTGGGAGGTGAAGGTGTCGAGCACCTCGCGGCCGGCCTCGTCGCGGGTCAGCATCAGCTGTACGTCCCCGGACCAGTCGCGCAGGACGGCGAAGACGACGCCGCCGAGGTCGCGTACGAGCATCACGCGTCCGGCGAGGGTGACCTGTTCGCCGGTGCGGGTGGCGGGCGGGTATCCGGGATGGGCGGCCTTGAGCTCGGCGACGGTGTGGGTGCGCCCGCGGACGCCCACCGGGTAGGGGTCGGTGCCCGTGGCCCGGATCCGCTCCAGCTTGTCGTGGCGGACGCGGACCTGCTCGGGCAGCCGCTCGGCCGGGACTGCCTCGGCGTCCTCGCCCACGGCGTCCAGGTTCATCGAGGCGATGGACGGCAGGCCCTCGGTGCTGGCGGGGTTGGTGAGGCCCTTGGGGTGTCCGTTGCCCCACAGGGTGCGCAGGCTGGGGACGGAGACGAAGCCCTCGGCGATGCCGGAGGCGAGGCTGACCCGGGCGAGCGAGCCGGCGTCCTGGTAGCAGAGGAACCGCGGGTACCACTCGGGGCCGTACTTGACGTTCGAGCGGTAGAGGGCCTCCAGCTGCCACCAGCGGGAGAAGAACAGGAGCAGCTTGCGCCACAGCTTCAGGACCGGGCCGGCGCCGATCCGGCCGCCCTCTTCGAAGGCCGAGCGGAAGACGGCGAAGTTCAGCGAGATCCGGCGTACGCCCAGGGCGGGGGCGGCCGCGCAGAGCTGGGCGACCATGAATTCCATGACCCCGTTGGGGGCGGAGCGGTCGCGGCGCATCAGGTCGAGGGAGATGCCGTCCTTGCCCCAGGGGACGAAGGACAGCAGGGCGATCAGCTCGCCCTGCGCGTCGAAGGCCTCGACGAGGAGGCAGTCTCCGTCGGCGGCGTCGCCGAGCCGGTCCAGGGCCATGGAGAAGCCGCGCTCGGTCTCGGTGTCCCGCCAGGTGTCGGCCCGGTCCACGATCATCTGCATCTCGTCCTCGGAGAGGGCGGAGTGGCGTCGGATGACGGTGGTGGCGCCGGTGCGCCGGACCCGGTTGACGGCCTGGCGGGTGACGCGCATGTCGCGGCCGTCGAGGTCGAAGTGGGCGACGTGCAGGATCGCCTCGTCGCCGAGCTGGAGGGCGCCGAGGCCGGAGCGGGCGTACGCGGTGGCCCCGTCCTCGGAGGCGCCCATGACGGCGGGCTGCCAGCCGTGGCGCCTGGCGACGTCCAGCCAGGCGTCGACGGCGGGGGTCCAGGCGGCGGGGTCGCCCACCGGGTCCCCGCTGGCGAGGCAGACGCCGGCCTCGACGCGGTAGGTCACGGCCGCCTTGCCGTTGGGGGCGAAGACGACGGCCTTGTCGCGCCGGGTGGCGAAGTAGCCGAGGGAGTCGGCCCGCCCGTACGCGCCGAGGAGGGCGCGGATGCGGGGCTCCTCGTCACCGTGCAGGGCGGCGGTGAGGCGCTGGGAGCGGAAGAGGGTGGTGGCGGCGTTCAGCAGGGCGAGGGCGCCGAAGAGGCCGAGGAGGAAGTAGATCGGGCGGGGCGGGCGCCCGTCGAACTGGCGGGCGGAGAAGAGCCCGCCGAAGACCTGCTTGGCGGCCCAGTCCAGCCACTGGCCCTTGGGCAGGGTGCCGGGGAACACGGCGACGAGGCCCCAGCCGACGAGGACGGCGGCGAGCAGCCCGAGTCCGAGCACGATCATGGCCCGCCACAGGGCGCCGGGCCGGACGGCGGCGTAGAACTCCTTGCGGGCGGCGATCAGCAGCACGAGCCCGGCGACGGCGATGGCCATGGACGGCACGCCGATCCAGTAGTCCCCGTCGGCCATGGCCACCACGTCGGCGAGGATCAGCAGCGCCAGATAGGTGACGACGATCCACCAGGCGACCTTCTTGCGGGTGCCCAGGGCGGCGGCGAGGAGGAAGAGGAAGACGGCGTACGCGAGGTTGGCGCTGACCGGGACGACGATCAGGTCGAGGAACCGCACGACGTGCCGCAGCAGCCGCCGCAGCATCGGGGAGAGCGCCAGCAGGGCACACAGCAGACCGAGCGTTCCGAAGAACGCGCCGAATCCGTCGGGCACCCGGTTCAGGAAGCGGTTCCGGGTTCCGCGCGTCTCCTCCACGGTGGCACTCATGGTTCGCACTGTAGGGAGGGCGGCGCCGGTCCGCGCGGCGAGCCCGATAGCCTCGGAGCGTGACGGAGCACGTGAACACGGGATTCGAACGCGGAACCGACGGACCCAAGGTGATCCTGGCCGGGGTCGACGGATCGGAGTCCTCGCTGCGGGCCGCGGCCTACGCGGCCGGACTGGCCCGGCGGCAGAACGCCCTGCTGGCGCTGGTGTACGTCCAGCCGGTGATGCCGGCCGGGGCCTCGATGGGCGCACCGGTGGCGGGTACGACCGGGGAGATCGCGGAGGGGCTGGTGGCCGAGATCCGGGACGCGGCGGAGCGGGTCAAGGGCGTCTACGACGTCCGCTGGGAGTTCCACACCTTCCACGGGGACCCGTACGCGGGCCTGGTGAGCGCGGCGGAGGAGCTGACGGCGGACGCGGTGGTCGTCGGCGTCTCGGAGCAGGCGGGCCACCGGTTCGTGGGTTCGGTGGCGATCCGCCTGGTCAGGGCGGGCCGCTGGCCGGTGACGGTCGTCCCGTAGCGCGCGGCCGTCGGAGCCCCCTCACCCGGCGGGGCTCCGGCGGACGGCACGGCCAGGGGGCGACGGCTCGCGGCGGACGGGCGGCGGACGGGTTGCGGGTGGCTACCGGCCCGCCTTCAGGCCGTCCTTCGCGGCACCGCGGCTGAGGACGGCCTCGGTGATCTCGTCCCGGGCGCTCTCGTAGTCGCTCCGGCCGGGATGTTCGGCCAGGCTCCGGGGGAGATTGACGACCCTGCCCCCGGGCAGGTCCATCATCTGCGGCACGAACTCGGCCGTCGTCACCTGCCAGCGCTGACCGGGCGCGGCCGGCGGGGCGAAGGTGAAGCGGCCGATCGAGCCGTAGTTCCCGCGCATGTCGCGGGCTCCGGAGGGGTTGAACATCTCGCCGGCGACCTGGTCGCCCATGCCGTAGACGATCCAGGTCCCGTTGACCTTCTCGTAGGGCTGCGGGATGTGCGCGTGCGTGCCGAGGATCATGTCGATGTCCGGGCGGCCGCCGGTCTGCGAGGCCGTCAGCGCCTTCCCGAGCGAGAGCTGCTGCGCGTCCGGCTCGGTCTCCCACTCGGTACCCCAGTGCAGGCTGACCAGGACCACGTCCGCGCCCGCCTTCCGGGCGGCCCGCGCGTCGGTGACGATCTTGTCCTGCTCCATCAGGTTGACCGCCCAGGGCCGTCCCTCGGGCAGCGGGTAGCCGTTGGTGTCGTAGGTGTACGCGAGGTGCGCGACCTTGGCCGAGCCCGCCTCGTAGAGGGTCGGCGTGGCCGCCTCGGTCGCCGTGCGGGCCGATCCGGCGTGCTTCAGGCCCACTTTGTCGAACCGGTCCAGGGTGCGGCGCAGCCCGTCGGCCCCGTCGTCCAGCGTGTGGTTGGACGCCGTGGAGCAGCCGTCGTACCCGGCGTCCTTGAGCGCGTCGGCGACCGCCGGCGGGGAGACGAAGGCCGGGTAGCCGCTGAACGGGCCCCCTTCCTCGCCGTAGATCGTCTCCATGTGGCACAGGGCCAGGTCGGCTGCCGACACCAGTGGTTTGACCTGGGAGAACATCGGCCTGAAGTCGTGCCCGTCACCGTCGGCGTCGTTCGCGGCCTGCCGGATGACCGAGGTGTGCGGCAGGACGTCCCCGCTCGCGACGAGGGTGAAGCCCCTGGCGGCGGGCGCCCCGGCGGCGCTGGAGTGCGTCGGTCCGGGGGAACCTCCGAGACGGGCGGGCGAGGAGTCCCCCGCGGCAGAGCAGCCGGCGGCGGCCGACAGGAGGAGGGCCGACAGGAGGGCGACGGTGTGCCGGGTGCGCGTGGTCATCGATCCCCGCTCTCATTAATACGACTATCCGATCACCTGCAATCCACAGAAAGAGACGACACAAGTCAAGGAACGGATCCGTCCGCACGACCGCACCCACTCCAATGGCGGCGGGGTGCGCCCCGTCCGGCCGTCGTCCCGCCGTCGTCCCGCCGTCGTCCCGCCGTCGTCCCGCTGTCGTCCGGCGTCGTCCGGCGTCGTCCGGCTGAAGTCCGACTGCCGTTCGCCGCGCCGTTCGACCGTTCACCGCCGGGCAGGGCCGCCCACCGGATCACCCGGGTGCTTGGGCGCACCGCCGGCGCCGGACGGTTCCCGGTCGGCCCGGTGCAGGTCAGGGTGGATGCAACGGCTCTGCACCCGTCCGCCGAGCACCCCGGAAGGAGCCCCCCGTGCCGCTCTCCCCCACCCTCCGGCGCACCCATCCCGAAGCCCTCGCCGAACTCCAGCGCGACCACGGGCGAGCCCTGTTCGGTTTCCTGCTCGGCCTCACCGCCGGGGACGCCCAGCGCGCCGAGGACCTCGTACAGGAGACGCTCGTACGGGTCTGGCAGCACCCGGAGGCGTTCGCGAGCGGCCACGAGTCGATGCGGCCCTGGCTGTTCACGGTGGCCAGGCGCCTCGCGATCGACGCCCGCCGGGCCCGCCTCTCGCGGCCCCAGGAGGTCGACGCCGAGGACCTGGAGCAGGCCCCCGCCCCCGAGGACGCGGTGGCCGGCTCGGTCACGGCGATCGACGTGCGCCGCGCCGTGGGGTCCCTCGGGCCGGAGCACCGCGCCGTGCTGATGCAGGTGTACTTCCGCGACCGCTCGGTGGCCGAGGCCGCCGCCGAGCTCGGGATCCCCGCCGGGACCGTCAAGTCCCGTACGCACTACGCCCTCCGGGCCCTGCGGAAGGACCTCCAGGGGTACGGGTACGGCCTCGGCGCCTGACCCGGCCGGCCCACGGCGACACGCGGCGAAGGAACCGGAAACGCCCCGAAATCAGACCGGACCGGACATGAAACGCATCGAATTCGGCATCAGACCGTGCAAGTTGAGTAAACATCCCCCGCTCCGCGAGCCCCTCGGGGAAGGCTCGGGGCTGACGACGGGACGCTCGACGCGCGGGAGAGGGTGGAACGGTGCAGCCCGAGGGTACGAACGGCACCAGTGACGGCGGGCTGGCGGTGCCCATGGCTTGGCTCTACGCCGAGTACATCGCGGACGAACTGCTGCGCACGGGGCGGCTGATCCCGGTCAGCACCCTGGAGTTCCGCGCCGGGCGGGACACGCTCGCGCTGACGATCTACCTCTCGGACGCGGCCGGCGAGCTCTCCGGGATCCGCGTGGTCTCGCAGCTCGACGAGTGGATGTCGCTGACGGCGTACGGGCACCCCTGGCGCGACTGGGTCCACACCAGGTTCCTCACCCTGGGCGAGGAGGCCCGTGACCGCGGTCGCGGCGAGGATCCGGACCTGGAGCTGGCCCGGGCGGCGTGGCGCTGGCTGGACCGCACCGAGCTGTTCGCCACCAACCTCGACCCCGGCCGGCCCGACCGGGGGGACGTCCCGCCGGAGCTGGACGAGAACGCGCGGATCTGGACCCCGGCCTGGCAACTCGGCCTCCCCCTCGGTCACCTGGCCATGCACCTGTTCTGATGCCGGGCCGCTCCGTGCGCACCTGCCGGCGGTCCACTGACAGGAGGTGTCAGGGAAGCAGCCGTAGCCTCCGGCCCATGAACGCCATCGTCGAACTCCGGCAGTACACCCTCCACCCGGGCGCCCGGGACACCCTGGTCGACCTCTTCGAGCGGGAATTCGTCACCGGGCAGGAAGCCGCCGGCATCACCGTGGGCGGCCGGTTCCGGGACCTGGACGACCCGGACCGCTTCGTCTGGCTCCGCAGCTTCCCGGACATGGCGCAGCGGGCACGCGCGCTGCGCGCCTTCTACGACGGCCCCGTCTGGCGGGCCCACCGCGACGCGGCCAACGCGACGATGATCGACTCGGACGACGTGCTCCTGCTGCGCGGACCCGGCTTCGCCGCCCCGGACACCACCGGACCCGTCACGGCGACCCTCTGCCACCCCCTGGACCCGGCCGCCTTCGCCGGACACGTCGAGCGGCACCTGCACCCCGCCCTGGCCGGCGCCGGAACCCCCGCGCAGGCGGTGCACCGCACCGAGCACGCGGAGAACACCTTCCCCGCCCTGCCTGTCCGGACCGGCGAGGACGTCCTGCTCTGGTTCACGGCGGAGCGGGCACCGCGCCTGCCGGACCTCTCGCCCCACCTCAGCCGTGCCCCGCGGCACCTGCGCCTGCAGCCCGTCGGGGAGCGGCGGGACGGGGCCTAGGCGTGTTGTCCCGGCACCGGGCTGACGCCGCCCGAAACCCCCGTCCTCGGGCGGCGTCAGCTCAGTGCCGGGACCGCGAGAGGCCCCGGTCGTCGGCGGGGGCTCCGGTCTACCGTCCCGCACCGGCCCTCCGGCGTCCACTCTGCCAAGTCCCGGAGCACCGGGCATTGGCCTGGCGTGCACAGTGTCTTGACGGAGAGTCGACCCGCCGCCCGCGCCCCGGGGCCCCGGCTCTTGTTGCGCGGGCCGCCACGGCCGGTGTAAACCCGTGATCATGCTGCCCGAGACAACGTTCCGCAGCGCGGAACTAGCGCCCGCCGACCGTTTCGAGAACTGGCGGGCCCTGATGTCGCAGACGCACGCGCCCATGGAGATGCGCAGTGACTACGCCGCCGACTTCTGGGTGAACCAGCGCGTCATCTCGCTCGGCGGGATCGCGGTCTATCCGATGGAATGCCGTCCCCTGACCTTCGTGCGCACGCCGAAGCTGATAGCGAGGTCGGACCCCGAGGCGTTCCACCTCTCGCTGATCAAGCGCGGGGCGGGAGCGGTCACCCTGGGCAAGGACACCGTGGTGCACGGTGTGTTCGACATCCACACCAGTGACACGTCACGGCCGTTCGAGATCAGTTCCGGCCCGCATTCCGTCGAGATCATCGGGGTCGAGGTACCCAAGGCGTTGCTGCCGCTGCCCCCTCACACCGCGGGCCGGGTCATCGGCAAGCGCATCTCGGCCCGGGAGGGAATGGGGGCCCTGCTGGCCACCTTCCTCGACCAGGTGACCAAGGACAGCCGGTCCTACCGGCCGGCCGAGGGCCCGCGCCTGAGCGGCGTACTGGCCGATCTCGTCGCCTCGCTCTTCGCCGGCGTCCTCGAAGCGGACCGGTCCTTGTCCCCGGAGACGCACCGGCGCACCCTGGCGCTCCGCGTGATGGCCTTCATCCGGGACAACGCCGACGATCCGCTGCTGGACGTCCCCGCGATCGCCGCCGCCCACCACATCTCCGTCAGCTACCTCCACCGGGTGTTCCAGCAGGAGGGGGACGGGGCAACGGTCGCGGCCTTCCTCCAGGGCCGGCGGCTCGCACGGGCACGCCAGGACCTGACGGACCCTCTGCACCAGGAGGTTCCCGTGCACGTCATCGGCGCCCGGCGGGGCTTCCGGCACGCGTCCGCGTTCAGCCGGGCGTTCCGCGAGGCCTACGGCCTGCCGCCCGCCGCCTTCCGCGGACAGGCCCGAGCGGGCGACCCTGCGGGTCAATACACCCCCTAGGTGTATTGACCCGCAGGGTTGTTTACGCGGCTGATGGGCGGCTTGCCGTCGAGTGCGGTGTGGCAGCGGTGGTGGTTGTAGGTGTGGAGG